>JAJDOF010000150.1 GCA_022340305.1 Gammaproteobacteria bacterium | reverse complement strand
TCGCGTGAACTGAAAAAACCGGTCGTGTTTTTCAATGTCGGCAAGAGCGACCAGGCGAAAGCCGCGGCAATGTCGCACACGGCGTCACTGGTAGGATCGCATGCCGTCGTCGATGCCTTCCTGCGACGCAATGGCTTCGGTCAGGCCGACTCGATCCCGGTGTTTCTGGAAACGCTTAAATTACTGCATTTGCACGGTCCATTGCCCGGCTACCGGGTATCCTCGATGAGTTGTTCGGGTGGCGAGGCAAGCATCATCGCGGACGCTGCTATCAAGCGTAAGGTCTATTTCCCGAAACTCGAGGCAGCGCAGAAGGCCCCGCTGCAAAAGGCCCTCGGTCCATTAGTGGCCATCGCCAATCCACTCGATTACCACACCTACAGCTGGGGTGACCGCGAGGTGATGGAGGCGGCCTACAGTGCGATGACAGCCATCGGCTTCGACATGAATTACCTGATACTCGACTTTCCGCACGCCACCCGTTGCGACGACTGGGAATGGCATCTTGCGGTCGATGCCTTCGAAGCCGCTCTGCAGAAAAACAATGCGCGCGGCGCCTTCGTGGTCAGCATGGCGGAGAACATTCGCGAGGAATACACCGAGGATTACAACCGCCGCGGTATCGTCAGTTTCTACGGTATCGACGAAGCCCTGCACGCTACCGAAATTGCCGCCGATATCGGCGCTGCCTGGCAGCGGGAATGCAGCGCAGCCGTGCTATCGGTTGCCAATATATCCGGCCCGGGAGTTACCCTGGACGAGGCCGAAGCCAAGCGGCGGCTAGCCGAATTCTCGGTACCGGTGCCAGCCGGTGGGCGCGTCGCTTCGCTCGCAGCAGCACGGCAACTGGCCGATAACCTGGGTTATCCAGTGGTGCTAAAGGCGCTCGGCATCGCGCATAAAACCGAACACAACGCGGTGCGCCTGAACCTGCAGTCCAGCGCCGCCGTCGCTATCGCGGCGCAGCAGCTTTTCGAACTCGCCGATGAACTCTACCTGGAAGCGATGAAAACTTCCCAGGCCGAACTGATCGTCGGCGTGATGCGCGACCCGAAGTTTGGACTGGCGCTGACCATTGGCAGTGGCGGTATCCTGGTCGAACTGCTGCAAGATAGCCGCACATTACTGATCCCGGCCTCGGCACAACAGATTGAAAGCGCGTTAAAGAGCCTGAAATCTGCGCCACTACTCGAAGGCTACCGCGGCAGGCCGCGTGCCGATTTCGATGCCACCGTGCAGGCGATTGTCGCAATCCAGCAATTCGCCATCGCAAATTCCGGTTCACTGCTCGAACTCGATGTGAACCCCTTACTGATCGGAGCACAGGGCGAAGGCGTGTTTGCGGCCGATGCACTGATCGTTTTACAGGAGCAAAAACATGTCTGAAGTCATTACTACGCGCAGCGAAGGCGGGGTCTTCGAAGTCACGCTGGATCGGCCCAAGGCCAATGCCATCGATCTGCACACCAGCCGCCTGATGGGCGAAACCTTTGCGGCGTTTCGCGACGACCCCGAGTTGCGGGTAGCCATCGTCAAAACAGCAGGCGAAAAATTCTTTTCTGCCGGCTGGGATTTGAAGGCGGCCGCCGGCGGCGATGCGGTCGATGGTGATTACGGCGTCGGTGGCTTTGGCGGACTGCAGGAATTGCGCGGTCTCAACAAACCGGTGATCGCCGCGGTCAGCGGCATGGCAGTCGGCGGTGGTTTCGAACTGATGCTGTCGGCCGACCTGATCTACGCAGCCGAGCACTCGACCTTCGCGTTGCCCGAGATTACCGCCGGTACGCTGGCGGATGCGGCCACGCTAAAACTGCCGAAACGCATCCCCTATCACATCGCGATGGAAATGCTGTACCGCGGGCGCTGGATGGACAGCGCCGAAGCGCTGCGCTGGGGGCTGATCAACGAAGTATTACCGGGAGAGCAATTGCTGGACCGGGTCTGGGAAGTTGCCCGCGAGCTGGCCTCGGGTCCGCCACTGGTATTTGCCGCGATCAAGGAAGTCGCACGCGAGGCCGAGGCGATGAAATTCCAGGAGGGAATGAACTGGGTCACCAAACGTCAGTTCGCGAGCGTCGATAAACTCTATGGCAGTGAAGACAACATGGAAGGCTTCAAGGCCTTCGCCGAAAAGCGCGACCCGGTGTGGAAGGGCAAATAGCTTCGGGACATCATCCCGGCCCGCCAAATTCTTCATCCCCACGCATTTGATTTGTCATCCCCGCGTATTTTTGCGTTATCCCCGGTTATTTTTTTGTCATCCCCGCGCAAGCGGGGATCTTGTTTCGGTAGCATGACAATAATCGAGGGCCCTGTGCAAGATTCCGCTAAGTCGGACCGCCGCTTGCGCGGGAATGACGGCACAGCGGCTGGGTGTGTGCGGGAATGACGGCGGCAGCAGGGGGTGCGCCGGGATGAAAACTGAAGCTGACACTCGACCCAGGTAAAGTGTTACCCATGTGCCCGGTTAGTACCCATTTTATTGTCATCCCAACGCAAGCGGGGATCTTGCGACGGCTTGATGATGTCAGTTCCCTGCAACCCACCCTCCAAAGCTAATTAACGCCGGTATAAAAATCTTGTTACCATGTCGGGCTTGTTGGGAGATCCCCGCCTGCGCGGGGACGACTTTGCGCGGGGATGACATTTCGGAGTGTGGGGATGACAAAAAATGAACGCTAAAGAGCCGCTGTGGACACCCGGTCAGGCCCGCATCGACGCGGCCAATATGACGCAGTTCATCACCCAGGTGAATCACAACCACCTGCAGTCAATAACAGGCTACGATGAGCTGTATCACTGGTCGCTGGATGGAAAAGAGCAGTTCTGGTCCGAGCTGTGGGATTTCTGCGGCGTTATCGGTGACAAGGGCAATCGCATCCTGGTCGACGGCGATCGCATCGAAACGGCGAAATGGTTCCCGGAGGCGCGCCTCAACTTTGCCGAAAACCTGCTGCGCCGCAAGGATGATGAAACCGCGATTTTTTTCCGCGCCGAAGACCAGGTCGAATACAGCCTGAGTTACCGGGACCTTTACCGGCAAGTGGCCAGCGTCGCCGCCTGGCTCAAAGACCAGAATCTGCAACCCGGTGATCGGGTGGCGGCATATCTGCCCAACATGCCCGAAGCGGTAGTTGCCATGCTCGCCGCGACCAGCCTCGGCGCGGTGTGGACCTCGACTTCGCCGGATTTTGGCGAGGACAGCGTCATCGACCGCTTCGGCCAGACCGAACCCCGCTTCTTATTCACCGCGGACGGCTATTTTTACAACGGCAAGAAGCACCCGCTCGCCGACAAGGTCAGCGCCATCCGTAACAAGCTGCCAGGCCTCGAACAAATCATTCAGGTCGATCTGGCCGGTTTCGGAATTCAGGCAGGCGCGCTTGACTGGCGCGACATCATCGCCAATCCAGTCGACGTCATTGATTTCGTGCCGCGCCAGTTCAATGATCCGCTGTACATTCTTTACTCATCGGGCACCACCGGCAAGCCGAAGTGCATCACCCACAAGGTGGGCGGCACGCTGCTACAGCATCTGAAAGAACAGAAGCTGCACTGCGATGTGCACCCTGGAGACCACGTGTTCTACTTCACCACGCTCGGCTGGATGATGTGGAACTGGCTGGTCAGCGCGCTCGCCAGCGAAGCCGCGCTGGTGCTCTTCGACGGTTCCCCCTTTTATCCCGATGGCGAGGTCCTTTGGCGTTATGCCGATGACATCGACATGACCGTGTTCGGCACCTCGGCCAAGTACCTCGACGCGATGAAAAATGCCAAACTGCGCCCGGCGGACAAATTTGACCTGACCGCGCTGCGTACCCTGGCTTCGACCGGCTCGGTGCTCGCACCGGAAAGCTTCGATTACGTCTATGAAAACATCAAACAGGATGTCTGCCTGGCGTCGATGTCGGGCGGTACCGATATCGTCTCCTGCTTCGCTCTCGGCTGTCCGCTACTGCCGGTACAGCGCGGTGAAATCCAGTGCCGCGGCCTGGGAATGGCGGTGGAAGTTTTCGATGACGATGGCAAGTCGTTGCAAAACGAGAAAGGCGAGTTGGTGTGCACGCAAACTTTCCCCTGCCAGCCAGCCTATTTCTGGGGCGACGAAAGCGGCGAAAAATATCACAATGCCTACTTCGCTCGCTTCGCCAACGTCTGGCATCACGGCGATTACGTGCGCCTCACCGAGCACAACGGCATCGTCATCTATGGCCGCTCGGACGCCACGCTGAACCCTGGTGGTGTGCGCATCGGCACCGCTGAAATCTATCGGCATGTCGAACAGATCGAGGAGGTCGTGGAAAGCATCGTTATCGGCCAGGACTGGGACGATGACGTGCGCGTTGTACTGTTCGTGGTGCTGCAACCCGGCATTGAGCTTGACCAGGCACTGCAGGGGAAAATACGTAAAACCGTACGAGCAAAATGCTCGCCGCGGCACGTGCCGGCAATCATCATCCAGGTCGCCGAAATCCCGCGCACCAAGTCGGGCAAGATCGTCGAACTCGCGGTGCGCGATGTGGTACATGACCGACCGGTCAAGAATACGCATTCACTGGCTAACCCGGAAGCACTCGAGCTGTATCGGCATCTGCCGCAGCTGCAGGAATAAACCTTGATCGATAGAACCAGCCTGATTAACTGGGCCCTGCTGATCGGCCTGGTCGCACTGTGGGGCACCTCGTTTCTGATCATTTCAATCTCGGTCGAAACCATCGATCCGATTTCGATCGTGTTTTATCGCCTGGTATTGGGCACGCTGGTGCTGGCGCTGGTGGTATTTGCCCGCGGCCAGAAGTTCCCCGGCAGCGTGCGGATCTGGGGTGGCTTTCTATTGATGGCGATCGCCGGCAACGCTTTACCTTTCTTTCTCATCAGCTGGGGCCAACAGACGATCAATTCGGGCGTGGCCGGCATGATCATGGCCATCATGCCGCTGATGACGATGGTGTTTGCGCACTACTTCGTCGATGGCGAAACACTGAACCGCTACAAGATTATCGGCTTCACCCTGGGGATCACCGGGGTGACATTGTTGCTCGGGCCGGTATTCGAGGGCGGGGCACGCGCCCTGCTGAGCGGGGTTGCGATCTTTACCGCGGCGACCTGCTACGCGGTCAACGCAATCCTGATCAAGCGCCTGCCACGCTTCAGCCCGATGGTCGGTGCCTGTGGCGTGTTGTTCATGGCGAGCCTGGTGATATTGCCCTTCTGGCTACTCATGGCGCCCGATAATAACCGCATCAGCGAAGACTCGATGCTGGCGGTAATCTGGCTTGGAATCGGTCCGACTGGAATTGCGACCATCATCCTGTTTTCGGTGATCGACCGCGCCGGGCCGACTTTTTTATCGACGATCAACTACCTGGTGCCGGTGGTCGCATTTTTCTGTGGCGCCTGGTTATTGGCGGAACCGGTCAGCTGGCATCATTTCGTAGCACTGGGGACCATACTGAGCGGAATCGCAATTACCCGCATTCGCATCACGCGAGTGCCCGGCTGAGATGCTCGATGAACGCGTGCACGCGCGCCGAGCGCACCAGGTCAGAATGGGCCAGTGCCCACAAACCGATCGACAGCTCGCTGGTATCGACTTCCAGCCTTTCCAGCTGTGCCGATGAATCACCCAGCAATCGCGGCAGCAGCGCAATCCCGATACCCGCCTCCGCCGCCACGCGCACGGCGACAAAGGAGTCACAGCGCAGGCAGATATTACGGATATCGATGGTGCGGCTAAACCAGACGCCGATCGGTGTCTGCATAATACCGTCGACGAAACCGATCCAGCGCGCGGTGAAAATCTGCTTGCGGTCGATACCCTGCAGCAGCTGCGGCGTCGCGTAAATACCAAAATCAACGTCACACAGGCGGCGTCCGACCAGGCCGGCATCCGGCAGGCGCGTCGGGCGAATGGCAATATCGGCGTCGCGCCGGTTCAGATCGAGAATATTGTTGGTCATCTGCACTTCAACCACGATATGCGGATGAGTTTGCTGAAAGCTTGCCAGGTGCGGGCCGAGCAACGACAGCATGAAGGTATCGGTGGTGGTGACGCGCAGCTCGCCTTCGAGCCTGAGTTCGTGACCGGCGATCTGGCGCTGCATGTCGAACAGGGTGCTTTCGACTTCACGCGCGGCATCGATCATTTTCTCGGCTTCCGGAGTGAGCACGTAACCGCTGTCGCTACGGTCGAAAATGCGGCAATTCAGATTTTTCTGGAAGGTGTCGATGCGGCGTAAAACCGTGCTGCGGTTGACGTTGAGTTCGCGCGCGGCTGCCGCAATTGACCCCTTGTTGGCAACCACCAGCACGTAGCGCAGGTTATCCCAGTTAATATGCTGCATAATTGCAACACTATAGCGCAAAAATTGCCATCTTGATGTAAAAATATAACCTGTTAGCATTGACTCCGATGCAAACGCCGAAATTCCATCTGACACAAGCCCCGACCGCGACAAAGTGTGACGTGGGGTCGAGAAACCCAGGGAATTGTTGTGTTATACAAACGGCTCACCGGGTCCACTGCGTCCCTGACGCTGGCCTGCTGTAATGCAATAGGATCATTAGTTTTAAACAATCAATACAAATCGTAAGATGAGGAGTTAAAAAAATGAAATCGGTTACTAAAATCTGCCTGTTATTAATTGGCATTACTTTCACCGCAACGGCTTACTCAGCCGACGATCCGCTGGAGAAAGCGATCAAGGCCCGCCAGGGCGAAATGCAACTGCGCTCGTTCAATGCCGGGCCGCTGTTCGGCATGGCCAAGGGGAAAATCGACTATGACGCTGAATTGGCGAAAAAACTGGCCGGCAACCTCAAGTTGCTGCTCGACCTGGATAATGGCCGCGCCTGGGCTAAGGGATCGGACAATGAAAATTATGCCGGCAAGACGACAGCTTTACCCAAGATCTGGACCACTTATCCGGAAATTGCCGATTACGGTAAAAAGTATGCCATGGCGGTGAATGAACTGGCCGCAGTTGCCGGTGACGGGCAGGACGCGTTGAAATCGAAAATCGGCGACCTGGGTAAATCCTGCAAGGGCTGCCACGACGAATTTCGCGAGAAAAAGTAGACCCAGCCCTCCATTGCAGGGGTTAGTACAGGAAAAGATCTGGGACCCGGTGACACGCTTGTGGCACTGGGTCCTGGTGCTTTCCGTCGGCGTGGGCTGGAGCTTTGGCAAGTTCCTGTCTTTCGATAATATCCAGTGGCATTTCTACCTCGGCTACCTGACGCTCGGCCTGATGATGTTTCGCTACCTGTGGGGTTGCATCGGCCCGGCGCCGGTACGCTTTAGCGCACTGCTGCCAACGCCGGCCAGCCTGCTCAGTTACCTGCGCAAGGTCGGGCAACGCAAACCGAGCGGCACAGCGGGGCACAACCCCCTGGGCTCACTGTCGGTCATCCTGATGCTGCTCGCCATCAGCGCACAGGCGATGACCGGGATGTTCCTGGAGTCGGACGACTTTTTCGAATCAGGGCCACTGGCAGGCTACGTCTCCGAGGCAACGCGCGCTCAGCTCACCTGGTGGCACCACCTCAATGCCGACTTCATCTTGATTCTCGTCGTGCTGCACGTCGGCGCCATTTTCTTCTATCTCCTGTGGAAAAACGAAAATCTCATCAAACCGATGATTAGCGGCTGGAAATGGGTGCGGCGCGACAGCGACGAATCGTCCTGACTGCGGACATCATCTCACTTTCACCCGTCCGCATCACTACCGCCGATTGGCACCAGCCTGGCCTCGCGCCGGTCGACAAGCAGAACGTAAATCGCGGCCGACAACGCCAGTAGCGAACAGCACAACATGATCCCGAGCAAGCGAATGGCCGCGTCGCCATCCTCGAGAAGATAACCGGTGAGCAACGTCAGCAATGCGCCACCACCGACCGTCGAGGCGCCGATCAGGCCCGCCGCACTACCGGCCAATCCGGGCCGGATCGAGACCGCGCCGGCATTGACGCTGGGCATGGAGATACCGTTGGCCACACCGACGAAAATGGTTGCCAAAAACAAGGTTAAACCATGCGCATATCCCGCCAGGAACATTAGCAGACCGAGCGTCAATCCAACACAGGCTATCGACCTGCCGGCAATCATCATGGTTGTTCGCGGGTAACGATTCGAGTAGCGGCCAGCGACAAAGCTGCCGGCTGCAAAACCCGCGGTGATGGTCCCCATGTAAAATCCGAGAACACCGGGAGAGATGGCAAACTGCCGCGCTGCAACCAGCGGAACACCGGCCAGGAAAATGTAAAACGCACCCGTCGAAAATACCGCACAGAGGGTAAATCCCCAGAAACGGCGCGAGCCAAACAGTTCCGGGTAAGCCTGAAACTGAACTGCAAAAGTCGCCGACGGAGAGCGATTGGTCTCGTCGAGATCGAGCCAGCACAGCAGTAGTAATGCCATCCCCATGATGCTATACAGCAGGAAGCTCGCACGCCAACCGAAAAACTCGTCGAGCAGACCGCCGACCATCGGACCCAGCATCGGTGCAATCGCCATCGACATTGCGACGTAACCGATCAGGCTGGCCGCCTCACCTTCGCTGTGGGTATCGCGAATCATCGCCATCGACAACACCCAACCCGAGATCACGCCGGCCTGGAGCGCGCGAAACAGCAGGAAACCATAAATATCGCGCGCCAGAAAACAACCTAGAGAACCGACCAGAAAGCACGATAGCCCACACAACAACACCGGCCGGCGCCCGAAACGATCCGACATCGGGCCAATCACCAGTTGCAGGACGGCAGTTATCGCCAGGTAGCCAGCTATCGACAGGCTCACCAAAGCGTAGTCAGCTCGTAAATCCTGTGCGATATTGGTGAGCGAGGGCAGAAACAGGTTCAACGACAGCGTCGACAGGGCCGCCAGCAGGATCAGCGTGATTAATCGCGGTGAGGCGTCGACCACAGGCTTCATAGAAAATATTCCCACTCATCCAGCCCGTTTTCACGGACATAAAAAACCCCCTCTAAGTATCGCCTGAGGGGGTTCTGAGATTCACCAGGACGACCCGCTAAGGCAACCGCGCTGAACTTTCCGCCCGGAGTACGCGCCGGTGATCGAAAATGCCTGCAAATAGAGAGAGTTTCATTTACTTCGGGTTGTGCTGGGGAATGGCTCGAGTTAAACACAGGTCGCGTTGAAGTCAATTGCTTTGATGTCGCCGCAGGGCATCGAAGGGTCGGGCCAAAATTTCACAAACTCCACCTGATCGATAGCATAGCCGTGTCCCTTTTTTCATTTGCGACCGTCAATGACCGCATTTTCAGCCTTCAGGGCATATGGCAAACCCATCTCAGGTCGCCCTCGTCAACGCGTAAATCATGTTTACAGTTACCCGAGATACCTTCGAGGGGAGGACGAGGCTGCTGCTTCAAGCCTGCCAGGCGGCTATTAACGCCCTGGCCGCACGCTCGACCTCTGCCGCGGTGGTCGGCAAGCCGAGGGATAAACGCACTGCACCGAGCGCACGCTCTGTCTCAATTCCCATCGCGCCCAGAACACCGCTCACCGTAGCGCCATCCTCATGACAGGCGGAACCCACCGAGGCCGCTACTTCGGCCGCCGCATGGGCCAGCAGGTCTCGACCGTCTCTACCCGGAAAGGAGAGGTTAAGCGTGTTGGGCAGGCGTTGCTCGGGGTGACCATTCAGGACTATTCCCGGAATGGCCTCGCCAAGCCGTGCGTGTAACTGGTCACGCAGCAAACGCAGCTGCTGCATATGCCCGGGATCGCGTTCAAAGGCGAGACGAGCGGCTTCCCCCATACCGACTATGGCCGGCACATTTTCTGTACCGGGTCGTAAACCTGCTTCATGAGAGGCACCTACCAACACCGGTTGCATAGCCGTACCGCGGCGCAGGTAAAGCGCACCCACGCCTTTTGTCGCATAGAATTTATGCCCGGCCAGGGTGAGAAGGTCGGCACCGAGGTCATCAACGGAAACCGGGATTTTCCCTGCGGATTGCGCCGCATCGGTATGCAACAAGATACCCAGTGGCCGTGTTATGGCTGCAATCTCCGCGACTGGCTGGATGCTGCCGACCTCGTTGTTGGCGTGCATGATGGAAACCAGGACCGTATCGTCACGCACGGCATCAGCCAACTGAGTGGGATTAACCTGGCCATATTTATCTACGGGAATCACCGATACCTCCCAACCATCCTCAGCCAGTCGTCGAAAAGGTTGTTCGACAGCGGGGTGTTCAACGGCGCTGGTGATCAGGTGCCGTCCCTTGTCACCTAAGGCCCGGGCCGCACCACGTATTGCCAGGTTATTGGCCTCGGTGGCACATCCCGTAAAGATGATCTCGTCAGCTCGAGCGCTGATCAAGTTCGCTACCTGTTGGCGCGCCCTCTCCACTGCCTGATGGGCATTGCGACCGTAAATATGGTTAGACGATGGATTGCCAAAGTGTTGGCGCAGGTAGGGCTCGATAGCATCCGCAACCTGGGGATCAACGGGTGTAGTGGCGTTGTAGTCGAGATAGATGGGCGCATTCACGGAATTATTCATGGTGTTGTACCTCTCCTGTTTAAGGCTCCATCGGTATTACTACCCGACCAGTGCCCAAGTACATCAATTGAGCCCTGGCCTCAATGACAGTGCTGGCGATAAATCGGTCGATCCCGGATTTCCAGGCGACGACCGGGCGCTATTCCCGGAAGTTCATCGCGCACTCCGAATGGCCGACTGCTGCGCTTTATTTTCCCGCTGGTGGACTAGCCACAGCGACCCCCCGAACAACCAGCAGCATGGCCGTCGCTTCAGGAACGCAGGTAGGAGGCGCCGTTGACATCGATGATGCAGCCGGTCATGAATTCCGGGGCATCCAGCGCGAGAAAGCCGATGGTCTTGCCCAGCTCCTCGGGCTGCGCCACGCGACCGATAGTGCTTTGCTTGCGGATGCCGTCACCCTCCGGCGACGCCAGAACCGCGGCGGCCATCTCGGTTTCGACGAAGCCCGGCGCCACGGTAAAGACGAATACACCCAGCGGTCCGAGCGCCTGTGCCAGCGACTGGCCCATGGCATTCATACCGGCCTTGGAAGCGCCGTACCAGGGCATCAGCGGTTCGCCGCGAAACGCGCCACGCGAGGAAACATTGACGATGCGGCCACCACCGCGCGCAATCATTTTCTTGCCGGCACAAAAACTCAGATTGGAGGCCGCGGTTAAATTAGTGGTGACGATGCGATGCCAGCTTTGCTGCCAGGTCGCGTAATCGATGTCTTCGAAGTGATGGCGCTGCGATACGCCCGCATTATTCACCAGAACGTCGAGCCCACCGAAAAATTGCTCGGCGTCGTCGATCAGGGTTGCGACCGCCTGCGGGTCGGTGATATCGCACTGGAACAGCCGATGCCCGTCGCCGGGCAGCGCCGCCAATGTGGCCTCGGCGCGCTCACGATTGCCATTGTAATGCACGCCGATACGTGCGCCGCGGCCGGCGCATTCAATCGATGCGGCGCGGCCGATGCCACCGGACGCACCGGTGATCAATATTGAAGGGGAGGCAGTCATCTGGATTCCTTTTCGGTGTCGTTAATCGGGGATATCGTCGGTCGACGGCAGACCTCGAGGGATATGCTTGTCGACATCGTAAAACGGTAGCGCGACGAACTCCACCGGACAGGGTTTGCCATCGCGATCCTGAATGCTGACATCGCTGCAATCGAGGCTACTAGCCGAATCGAGCAGGGCGAAGCCCACGCCACATTCAAGATATGGGGATCTCTCGTAGGCGGTGACCCGCCCGATGGCCTGTGCGGACGCCGTCAGCGAGGCGCCGTAACGAATCTGTCGCGGATCACACTTGAAACCGGTAAAGCGGGGCGCCTTGCTGGCACTGCGCAGCGCATCGCGACCGATAAAATCGTGCCCATCGAGATCGACAAACGCACCCAGCCCCATGTCGTAGGGCGTGGTATGCCAGTCCATATCGCTACGATAGTTCAGAATCCCACCCTCGATTCGGCGAATGTTCATCGACATCTGCCCGCAGGCACGTATTCCCTGGTCCGCGCCGGCGGCTATCAAGTGATCCCACAGCGCCGGACCGTCGACGGCGGCATCCAGGTTGTAGACCTCGAAACCGAGCTCGGCGGACCAGCCGGTGCGGCTGACCAGTACCGGCTGCCCGCCCATGCTGCCTTCAAAGGCGTCGAAATAACGAAACTGCTGTGGCGCACCACCGTCGCAGGCACGTTTCAGAACATGCAGTGCCTTTGGGCCCTGCACTTGCAGCACCCAGGCGCCAGGGTCGCGAATCTCGACCTGGTAATCGACGGCGAGCGCATTCAACCACAGATAAACGTCGGCATCGGCATGCACGTACCAGAAGCGCTCCGCCGACAGGCGGAACAGGATACCGTCACAAACCAGGCCACCGCCCTGGTGACACAACAGGCCGTAGCTGCCACGACCGACACGCAACTTGTCGACCGGGCGTGTCAGCACTCGATTCAGCAACGCGACCGAATCCTTGCCACTGATTTCGAGCGGCCGCTCCGGCACATCGAACAGACCGACCGCTTTACGCAGGCTCCAATATTCCTCGACCGGATCGTTGCCCAGTGACTGCAGCACGAGGCGGCCGGCGTACTCGCTGTAAATCGATTGCTCGTTACAGGTTTTCGAAAACCACGGCGACTTCGCGCAGTGGCTGACCACATTTAAACGACCTGACGACATTATTTACCACTCCAGCAGTAAAGCAACGGGAGACCAAGACGGGGAAATGTAACCCAAACCCGCACAATGACTCAATCGAAAGAGTGAAGACCACGACCAGCCAACCAGGACAGGGGACAGGCCGGGACCGCCCACGATTCATCCAATTTTACGTGAAACGGAGATAGCGTGACAGTTAACTTATCTCCAAATTAAGTAAACCGTTGCTTTAAATGCGTTCAACCGAGTATTCTAAAAACCCAGTAGTGGGCCTCGCCATCGTGATTATAAGGCGCATCCCAGATGACCTGTTCTAGCGCAAGCTGTCCACAGTCCAGCAACGCGTCGACCTGTTGCTGGAAGTCGGTCTGCTCATAGTAGTGGCTGCGCGTGGAGACCAGCAGCACGCCATCCGCACGCAACAGTTGCGCCAGCACCGCAAGCGCCTCGGGTGGCACATGGCCGAGCGTGAACACGCCGATCGACAGCAGCGCGTCATAATCCGAACCCGGGAAATCTTCGAGCGCACGCATCATGTCGATGTCGCCGACCACTCGACGGTATACACCGGTCGAAGTCGCCTGATCGGCCATTTCCGGCGACAGGTCGAAGCCATCGATGACGCTGTATCCAAGCGCCTGCAATTCCCTGCCCACCTGGCCGGTGCCACAGCCGGCGTCGAGGAGCCGCGCCGCCCTGTCGGCAACATGCTGGCTCAACAATTTTGCCGCGATGGCGGGTCCGCTGTAGCAGGCATCGCCTACGTCACTGTCGTAGTTTTTTGCCCATTGCGCGTAAAACTCTTTTACCCTGGCGGGGTTGCCATCCAGACGAAGCGCCGCGTCAATGGCCTTGATGCTCGAAATCTTGTCGTCATTCATCCCGCCAGCCTAACACGGAAATTCGCCCGCATGCCATGCGCACATTGCCTCCCATCGAGACGAGCGCGCTTCCCATGTGCGCGGTGGTGCTGCTAACATAGTGCGCGTCAACGGCTGCCAGCGCTTTAGCCATGCCCACTAACGATCCTCTGCTGCAACCCTTTCAGCTCAAGCACCTGACGCTGAAAAACCGCCTGATGACTACCTCGCACGAGCCCGCCTACACCGAGGATGGCATGCCCAAAGAGCGCTACCGCCTGTACCATGCGGCGCGTGCAAAGGCCGGCCTCGCCATGACCATGACCGCCGGCTCGGCGCTGGTATCGCGCGACAGCCCGCCAGCCTTCGGCAATATCCTGGCTTACCGCGAGGAAGTGGTGCCGTGGCTGCGCGAACTGGTCGACAGCTGTCACCAGTACGACTGCAAAGTCATGATCCAGCTCACTCATCTCGGCAGGCGCGCGCACTGGAATCACAGCGACTGGCTGCCGACGCTGTCGGCCTCGTCCATTCGCGAACCCGCACACCGCGCATTTCCGAAAGCCGCGGAGGACTGGGACCTGGAGCGCATCGTCGCCGATTACGCGCTCGCCGCCGAGCACATGCAGGCCGCCGGGCTCGATGGCTTCGAGTTGCAATGCTACGGGCACCTGCTCGACCAGTTCTGGTCACCCGCCACCAACTGGCGCGACGACGACTGGGGCGGCGAACTCGACAACCGCCTGCGCTTGACGTATCGGGTGCTGGACGCGATTCGCGCTCGGGTCGGCGCCGATTTCGTCATCGGCCTGCGCCTGGTCATGGACGAACAGATGGAAAACGGCATCACCCGGGAGGTCGGCATGGAAATCGGGCGGCGCATGGCGGCCACCGGGCAGGTCGATTTTCTTAACGTCATTCGCGGTCATATTGACACCGATGCCGCTCTCGCCGACGTTATCCCGGTGCAGGGCATGCCGTCCGCGCCGCAGCTCGACTTCGCCGGCGAGGTTCGCCGCGAACTCAAGATGCCCGTATTTCATGCCTGCAAGATCAACGATATCGCGACCGCGCGTCACGCGATCACCAGCGGCAAGCTCGACATGGTCGGCATGGTGCGTGCGCACATCGCCGACCCGCTGATCGTGCAGAAGCTGGTCGAGGGCCGCGAGCAGGATATTCGACCCTGCGTCGGCGCAACCTATTGTCTCGACCGCATCTACCTCGCTGGCGAGGCGCTGTGCATTCACAATCCCGCCAGCGGCCGCGAAGCGACGCTGCCACACCAGATCGAAAGCCTTAGCGCTACCCCGCAAAAAATCGTTGTGGTCGGCGCCGGGCCGGCGGGTCTCGAAGCCGCGCGCGTCGCGGCCGAACGAGGCCATCGAGTCGTACTGTTCGAGGCCACGCCGAAAGCCGGCGGCCAGGTGCGACTGTTGAGCCAATCGCCGCGGCGGCGTGAAATGATCGGCATCATCGACTGGCGTGTCGAACAGTGCGAGCGCGCCGGCGTCGAGTTTCACTTCAACACCTACGCCGAGGCCGACGAAATTCTCGCGCAGCAACCAGACGTGGTCATCATCGCCACCGGTGGCCTCGCTAACACTGATCTGCTGCGCGACGGCAACGAGCTGGTGGTATCCGCGCACGACATCATATCCGGGGACGTAAAACCAGGCAGGGAGGTTTTACTATACGACGATGGCGCCGACCATGCCGCACTGCAGGCGGCGGAAATCATCGCCGACAGCGGTGCCAGACTCGAGTTTGTCACGCCCGATCGCCAGATCTCGGCCGAAATCGGCGGCACCAACCTGGTGCCATACATGCGCAAGCTGTTACCGCTGGAGGTCCGCTTCACCCTGTGTCGGCGGGTGTTGACGGCACACCGCGAAGAGGGACGCATCCGAGTGATCCTCGGCAGCGATTACGGCGATTTCAGCAGCGAACGCGTGGTCGACCAGGTCGTCGTAGAGCATGGCACAATCCCGCTCGACGGCGTTTATTTCGAATTGAAGCCGCTGTCCAGCAACCTCGGCGCGGTCGACTATGAAGCCCTGATCGCAGGCAAGGCGCAACACATCGACAGCAATCCAGGGGGGAAATTCAAATTGTTCCGCATCGGCGACGCGGTGTCGTCGCGCAATGTACATGCCGCCATTTACGATGCCTTACGACTGGTAAAGGAGCTCTAGACCAGGGGCGCTAACCGGGGAATCTAACAACCATCCTTGAGGCGTTTCATCTGCGGCGACTTTTCATCATCACCGACCCGTGATTTAATCTCGACGCAATCGTCGACCTCGAAATCATTACTTTTATGATAGACGGTCATTTTCTCGCCATCGGCAAGCTCGACCTGGTAACGCACCGGCGGGTCTTCTGATGAGCCCCCGGACATAGCCATCACCAGGAACCCAAGTCCGATTGACACACCACCGCCGCTCGACACCGAGGCATGCACACTGGTGTTGACCTTCTTGTCGCCAGAGGCATTTTCCAGTTCGACGACATCCTTGCTCTTGATGACGCCGATTCGGGTAATGAATTGCGTGTCGTCTTCAGCAGGTTTGTTGCTGGCGCAACCATACAACAACGCCAGGGTTAACAGCATTAGTATGGATCGCATATTACTACCTCCAGTGCATTCAACTCGTTATCGGTACGACATGCTGCCGACACCGCCATGAGAGTGCTTTATTTGAGCGAATCGGCTCGCGCTAGTTCAATAACAGTAACGCCCATACCAAAAACAGGCCCCTCACGGGGCCCCTGCCGGATAGTAAAATCGGTGACGATATTGACAAAGAATTACGAATTCGCGAATTCGATTCCCTTGCTGATATTGCCATCGAGGGTTGCGCGCATATCGTCGAGCAATTGCTGCTCGTAATCGCTGAGCGCGGGCAACGCCGGGATAGACTCGACGCCGTTCCTGCCAAGCACTACCGGTTGCGCGTGAAAGCTGCGAGAGTCCTCACCGATCTGCACATAACAGCATTCGGTGACCGATTTTCCGTTTAACGCACTTACCAGCGAGCCGATGAAGCGCGCCGCGGCCTGGGCCATCGACAAGGTCGCCGAGCCGGCTCCAGCCTTGGCTTCGACCACCTCGGTGCCCGCTTCCTGGATGCGTGGCGTCAGGGCTTCAATCTGTGCCTTGCTCAACTCGACGCCGGCAATGCTCGACAGCAACGGCAATATGGTCACACCGCTGTGACCACCGATGACGTCGACCCTGACATCATCGACACTCTTACCTGCGGCCTCGGCAACAAAGGTGATTGAGCGAATCACGTCGAGCGTAGTAACGCCGAACAGTTTGCGCTTATCGTAAACACCCGCGGCCTTCAATACCTCGGCTGCGATCGGCACGGTCGAGTTGACAGGATTGGTGACAATTGCAAAACAGGCTTTGGGACAGGCTTTTGCGCCTACCCCGATCAGATTCCTGACGATCCCCGCATTGACATTGAACAGATCATCACGAGTCATACCGGGCTTACGCGGCACACCCGCCGGAATGACGACAACGTCGGCGTCCTGCATCGCGGCTTCGACGTCGTCACCGACAAAGCCTGAGACCTTGACATCGGTTGGAATGTGACTCAGATCGACGGCGACACCGGGGGTAAAGGGTGCCACGTCGTATAGCGACAGTGAGCTGCCCGCGGGAAGTTGTAATTTGAGTAACAAAGAGAGCGGTTGACCAATGCCACCGGCGGCACCGAGTACACAAACTTTCATGACGGACCTCGTTGATTGAATTCTGGACAGGCATGATAGCCATGCCGCTGGCGATTCACAAGACTATGACCGGGTCAGGAAGAAGGTTTAATACAGACTATTGGCACTAGCTATTCAAGTTTCAGTCTGTATGCCACAAGCGGATGACCTGAAAATCGCCATTGGCGTCATCGTTGCAGGTTGTTTCGCGCTGGCGCTGGGCGAGACCCCAGGGGGCGCATGTATCGCGAGTTCCCGGTCGATCTCGTGAAACTGCCGCGAACGGTGATTGCCAGCCTCGAATTCGCTTGCCGGCGTGGCAATGGGTAACTTGCGGAATGCTGTTAATCGACGTTGGTGGAATTCCCCTGGTCGACGAGCTTCGCGGCTTTGGGCTCACCCCTGGGCCAGGCGCCAAACGGATAGGGCTGGTATTCACTGTTGAAATTCATGAACTGCAGTATCTGGTAGATGTAGGTACTCAAGCCCTGACCAAGCTTGCACAGGCGCTCATTGGTTTCGCCGGTGAACAGCTTGAGTAGAAACTGAAACACGATGACCGCGAATAACACGATTTCGGCAATGGTATAGAATACCGCGAAAATTAGCATATACAGGCCGCGCATCCAGGTGGACTGACTCTTCAGGTTTTCCTTGACATCGTTGCTCATGATGACGAGATTCTCAAACGGGGTTGGCGCTAATATACTCCCCCGGCGTTGAAAATCCAGTCTGCCTAACCAAAACCGGGTTGACCTGGCTCAACCGGCACGGCTTTAAATTGCGCATAGTAGTCTCTTCGGCAAACCCCTGGTTCAGCCAGGATAAATACCTGGGGGCGATACTGAGATCACAGCGCGCGGCAAAGAGGCAACCGGTAATGGCGAAACACAGATTCGATTCGGCAACACGAATTTACCAACTGATGCAAATACTGCTGCTGACCTCCGCCGCTTGCTGCAGCGCGCAAGCGGCGGATACCGGTGATCCTCGCGAGCTGATTCGAGCCGCGATGCAACACTGGCGCGGTGTGACTTCGTATTCCGAAATGACCATGACTATCCACCGCCCGGACTGGCAGCGCAGTTTCTCGATGCAGGCGTGGACAGAAGGTGACAAGCAATCGCTGGTGCGCGTCACCGAACCGCGGCGTGATGCCGGCAATGGCACCCTGGTAAAGGATAAGAGCATGTGGACTTACTCGCCGAAGATCAATCGTATCCTCAAGGTGCCCGCATCGATGATGAACCAGAGCTGGATGGGTAGCGACTTCTCCAACAAGGACATCAGCAAGTCGACCGACATCATCGATCAATATGACCATCGCCTGGTCAGTAGCGAGACTCGCGATGGCCATCTTGTCTACACCATCGAATCGATCCCGCATGAAGACGCGGCCGTGGTCTGGGGGCGCGAAATTGTTGTCATTCGAGATGATTACATCATGTTGAAGCAGCAGTTCTGGGACCAGGACAACCTGCTGGTCAAGGAGATGAACACCACCTCCATCGAGTTCATGGACAACCGCCACATCGCCGCGCGCATGCGCATGTACCAGCTCGAGACTCCCGAGGAGTGGACTGAATTGTCGGTGGACGCTATCGATTTCGATATCGACGTAGCAGAAAGCCTGTTCACCCTCTCCAACCTGCGGAACCCACGGCAGTGAACAACGTCATTTTACGCATGGCCTGGCGAAACCTGTGGCGACATGGCAAGCGCACCTGGCTTACGGTCGGGGCAATGATTTTCTCTAACAGCCTGCTGGTCTTTTCCATCTCATTGCAATTCGGCAGCTACGAAATGATGATCGACAACAGCCTGCAGGCGTTCTCCGGGCACATCCAGTTGCAGCACCCGGCTTACCTGGAGCAACCCAAGATACGTTATGCGATCGACAACGTCACAGACCGGGCGCAACGTCTGCGTGACACGCTCGAACTGACCAGCATCAGCGCCCGTGCCGCCGGCTTTGCGCTCGCCTCGAGTCGGGATCGTTCCTATGGACTGCAAATACTGGGCGTGGATGCGCGCCATGAGCCACTGGTGTCGACGCTCCCCGGCCTGATCAGGCGCGGGCGCTATCTCGAGCCCGGGGCGCGCGAGGAAATTGTGATTGGCTCGGTACTGGCGCGTAATCTCAGAATCGACATCGGTGACGAACTCAGTTTTCTCGGCAGTGGTTTTGACGACTCTTTCGCCGCGGGCGTGGTAACGGTAGTCGGCATTTTTGAGTCCGGTAACGCCGATCTCGATCGTAGCGTGGCGCAGGTCAACCTGGTCTATTTCCAGGACAGTTTTGCGATGGGCGATGCCGGAAACAGTATCGTCATTCGCGCCGCGCAGATCGACGACGTGGAGCCACTGATGTCGAGGCTCAAAGCCGAATTGCAAGGATCCGACAAGGTCGTCGCGCGCGACTGGAACGAATTACAGCCTGGCTTGCGCCAGGCCATTCGCGCCGATATGACCAGCGCCTGGTTTATGTATGCGGTGCTAATCGTGCTGGTCGCATTTAGCGTGCTCAACACGCAGCTGATGTCGGTGCTGGAGCGCACCCGCGAGTTCGGTACCATGATGGCGCTAGGCCTGCGCCCTGCGCGCCTGGCGCGACTGGTCATGCTCGAAACCGGCATGATGACCGCAGTCGGGCTGTTGCTCGGCATCGGCCTGGGGGCGCTGATCACCGCTTACCTCAGCGTGGTTGGCTTTTCCTATCCGGGCATGGCTGAAATGTCGGTCAAGTTCAATCTGCCCGAGCGCATGTATCCGGCAATATCACTGCTGTCGCTCAGTCTCGGCCCGCTGATCGTTGCCTGCGGCAGCCTGCTCGCCGCTATTTATCCGGCCTTGCGTCTCAACCGACTGCTGCCGATCGAAGCCATGAGGGCGGTTTGACGTGAGCGTTTTCCAGTCGCAAGCTCGCGTCGTGCTGACGCTGTCCTGGCGTAACCTGTGGCGTAATTCTCGGCGTACCGGCATCATGCTCGGGGCAATCGCGGTCGGAGTCTGGGCAATGATTTTCATGACCGCGCTGATGCGCGGTATGGTCGATGACATGCTAAACCAGGGAATTCGTAATCTGCCCGGACACATCCAGGTGCAACATCCCGCTTTTCTCGATGATCCCAGCGTGGTCAACAGCATCGCCGAGCCAGACAGCGAATTCAGGGCGAGCCTCGACAGGCTTGGCGCGGTACGCTGGTCGACACGGATAAAGGTGCCCGCCGTGATTGCCAGCGAGCGCGAAACCCGGGGCATCAACCTGATCGGCATCGAGCCGGCGGCCGAGGACGACATCAGTGGCCTGCCGGCACTGATGGATACGGGCCGCTTTCTCGAATCCGACCAGGACCAGGGCCTCATCGTCGGCGCCAGGCTCGCCGAGCGCCTCGAAACCCGGCTGGGCAAACGGGTTGTCATCATGAGCCAGGATCCCGCTAACAATATCCGCGAACGCGGATTTCGCATCGTCGGTATTTACCGGGCGAAACTGCCCGAACTCGAGGAGTTCAACGTTTACGCGGCACGTGACACGCTGCAACAGCTACTGCATATCGAGGGACGCGTCTCGCAAATCATCGTGGTCGGCGACGATTACCGCGACATCGAACCGTTATATCAGCGTCTACGCCAACTGCTTCCGGCCACGCTCGAAGCCCGCGCCTGGTACCAGATCGACAGTTACCTGGCGGCCATGTTCAAGATGATGGATGGCTTCGTACTGGTATGGATAATCATCATTTTCCTGGCCCTGTCCTTTGGCCTGGTGAACACCCTGGTAATGGCGATCTTCGAGCGCGTACGTGAAATCGGCCTGATCCTGGCGCTCGGCATGCGTCCCGGCCTGATCGTTTACCAGATTCTGCTGGAATCGCTGTTATTGCTGTTGATCGGTCTGGCCATCGGCAACGGCATTGCCTATGCATCAATCAAACCGCTGCAAGGCGGTCTCGACATTTCCGCGGTCGCCGAGGGCATGGCGATGATGGGCGCAAGCAGCGTACTCTACCCGAAGCTGCTGGCCGCCGATATGATACTCGCCAATGTGGTCGTCATCGTGCTTGGCATAGTCACCAGCATCTTACCCGCCTGGCGTGCCGCACGGCTCGATCCGTTACGCGCATTGAATGCCACCTGACAAACCGAACTGTTGATAAATAATGAGCACCATAGTCTGCAAACAAATCTGCAAAACCTTCCGCCAGGGCGATGAAATTATCACCGGCCTGGATCACGTCGACATCAGCGTAGAAACCGGTGACTTCCTTTGCCTGTCGGGACCTTCCGGTTCCGGCAAAACCACCTTGCTGAATGCCATCGGCGGACTAGACACGCCCGATAGCGGCGAAATTTACATGGGCGATTTGCGCATCGACCGGCTCGAGCGTGGAGCGCTGGCCGACATGCGGCTGCATCACATCGGGTTCGTCTTCCAGGCCTACAATTTGATTCCGGTGCTGAGTGCCCAGGAAAACGTCGAGTTTGTGATGCAGATCCAGGGCATGGTGGCACATGAGCGCGCGCAAAAGGCGCGCGCCATACTCGCCGAGGTCGGGCTCGAGGGCATGGAACGGCGCCGTCCGGCGCAGTTATCCGGTGGACAGCAACAGCGGGTCGCAGTCGCACGTGCGATCGTCTCGCAGCCAGACCTGGTGCTGGCGGACGAACCCACAGCCAATCTGGACAGTGTCGCCTCAGCGCAGTTGATGGGCCTGTTCTCGAAGCTCAACCAGGATCATCACATCACCTTCATCATCGCCACCCATGACAAGCGGGTAATGAGCTACGCACGGCGGTTGATCAAGATGCAGGACGGCAAGATCATCAGCGATGAGGCACAGTAGCCCTTCCCTGATTACGATCATCCACCGCGTCAAAGCGCGCGGATGGGGGGATTCAACGTATCGGAAATGTGGCAGAGTAGTCGAAAGTGCTCTCTGCCTTGCAACACGTCAGTTCGACAGGATTCCAGCACTTATTGCGCACCTGCTGACACTCACTCTGCTGTTACTTAACCCGACCTCCGGCCAGGCACAGGATTACGATTTGCGCGGGCATATCAAACCACAGGCGACACTCGCGAATATTCCCTCGAATAGCCTGTTGCAGGACTTCAGCGATGACCCGATGCGCGATATCGGCCTCGATCTGCGCCTTATCCTGACGGGCAGCAAGTCCGCCTGGACCTGGCGCAGCGACTACCAACTGCTCGCGCAACAGGGGGATCAACTAAAACTCGGGCAACAATTTCCGCTGACGGGATTCGCCGCCAAAGGACTGGTCGATGACGAGCGTCGACTGCTAGACCTGACTCATCGCCTTGACGACAGCGATGAGCGCGTTGTGCTGCATCGTCTCGATCGACTCTATTTCGGGCACACCACGGACAGGACTGTATTCAAAATCGGCAGACAGGCCGTATCCTGGGGTAATGGTCTGATCTACAACCCGGTGGATTTTTTTAACCCGTTTGACCCCGCGGCAATCGATACCGAGTACAAGACTGGTGACGATATGATTTACACGCAGTACCTGCTGGATAGTGGAGACGACCTGCAGGCGGTCTGGGTTGCACGGCGCGATGCAGATGGCGATATCAGCAGTGAAGTCGCGAGCCTCGCTATAAAATATCACCTGTTTTCCGGACAACGCGAACTGGATTTGCTGATCGCCGAGCATTACCAGCAGCGCATCGCCGCCCTGGGTGGCAGTGTCGACATCGCCGATGCCATCTGGCGCGGCGACCTGATGCTGACTGACACTACTGACGACACCGTTACCAGCGCGGTACTCGGCTGGTCTTACTCGCTGCTTGCCTGGCGTCACAACCTTACGGCAACGGTCGAGTACTTTCACAGCGGATTCGGAATCGACAACGGCCAATACGATCCCGCGTCCCTCGCTGCCAATCCGGAGTTACTGCTGCGTCTCGAGCGCGGGGAACTGTTTACCCTCGCGCAAAACTACCTTGCCGGTGCTGCTACCATCGAATTAACGCCGCTGTGGCAGCTGACGGCGGGCCTGTTTGGTAACCTCGACGACGATTCGATGTTGCTACAACTGTTCAGCCGTCACGATTTAGCGCAAGACCTGCAATTACTGCTGGCGCTGAACCTGCCCGAGGGCCGGGAAGGCAGTGAATTTGGTGGTATTGAATCGTCAATCGATGACAAACCCGTGGCAATCGGGGCATCGATATTTGCGCAAATGGCCTGGTATTTCTAACCTGCAGACCGCCGGATATTGTTCTGACGACATGCTGGCAAGCCCGATATCTATTTTATTACTCCACTTTCGCAAAAACCCACTTTTAATTTCCGAATCCGCGACATAGCTCTGTTTTGCTACAGGCTGTCTGACGAACGGCTGAATTTTGGCTACAGGCGGTCGTATCAGCATCGAAATTTACGTCTACTCTTAGTACTGCCTCTCGAAACATGTGAAGCGCGTCACAAACTGCCATCGACTCCTGGCAATCGCAATCACCTGGATTCCGAGCATGAATTCAATAAGAACAGGGACGATCAAATGAGGAAGACGGTCAAACATGCTTGCTACTAAACTCAAAGTCGTTGGCTCCAAAGGTGCCAAAAACCCAACCTATAACTCGATCAGGCGATTCGCTCTGGAGGGTCTCAGTGACCTCATCCGCGTGATGATGGAAAACGTCGACGATGCATTATTCGCATTGTCAGACAAGGTCGATAACGATAGAGAACGCAACATGTACTTTGAGGCGATGCGCGAAGTCCGCTTGAAGCGCGAGGCCATCAAACGTGAGTTCGATGATGAAATGCAGGACTGCTTCGGACGGGCCTTCCGTGGAAAAAGCAAAACCACCAATGACGACGTTGACGATGACGACACCGAGCTGACGCTTCTCGAATACGATGATCTCGAGGACAACATCGCTATCAGCAACATGATTTCAAGAGCGCGTCCACAGTTCGAAGACGAGTTGTTTGCAGTCACGGAAAGACTCAAGCTGGTACTGAAGCGCAATTCGCTGGAGGCGAACGAAAACCCGCTCGATCCGCAGGCCATCTGCGACAGCTTCCACATTGCGTCGGAGTTACTGGAAACCGATATCCAGGTAAAACTGATCTTTTACAAACTGTTTGAACGCTATGTCATCAATAACCTCGGGCATTTCTATGGTGAAGTGAACCAGAAATTTGTCGAAAAAGGTGTGCTGCCGGGTTTCAAGGCCGATCAGGAGCGTATGAAGCAGACCACCCGCTTCATGGCCAATCGCATCAAAAACAACGCCGTGCCGACTGCAAGCGATGGCATGTTTTACACCGCGGGTGTCGACAGTGTCGAGGGGAACCTGTTCGCCGCGCTGCAACAGGCCATGGGCGCTACGACACAGGCGTCGAGCGTCGGTTCCTCGACCTCAGGGAATACTTCCGCGGGAAATATGCCCGCTGGGAATATGCCCGCTGGGAATATGCCTGCTGGGAATATGCCTGCTGGGAATATGCCCGCTGGAAATATGCCCGCCGGGAATTTATCTGTCAGTGAATTTGTCAACGCACTGACCAACCTGCAAAATGCCAGCCTTGCATTGCAGCCGCTCAATGCGTCCGCTAACACGATTGACCCGCAAAACGTTAGAGTCGCTACCCAGCGACAACTCAACGCTTTCCGCCAGGAAAATCAACACCAGTTCAGCGGCACCGATTCCCAGACCATCGATGTCGTGTCGATGCTGTTTGATTTCTTTTTCGACGACGAAGCACTGCCGGCGCCGATAAAGGTTCTGATCGGACGACTACAGATTCCGATGCTCAAGGTCGCCATTCTCGACAAGGATTTTTTCAATCAGAAGAAACATCCGGCGCGCAAGTTGCTCGACAGCATTTCGCGGGCTTCACTTGGCTGGAGTGATAATCCCGCAGAAGAGCAGGCGCTGATCGATAAGACCGAGGAAATCGTCAACTTCCTGATCAATGAATTCGGTGATGACATCAGCGTATTCGAGGAAGCCTATATCAATTTCGAAAACTTCATACAGCAACAGGCAACCGTATCTGACAAGGCGCTTCAGGCGCTCGAACAACAAGAGCAGGAAAAAGACCGGCAAATCGAGGAGGCGCGTGCTGCTGCATCGAACCTGATTACAAAATTGACTCGTAACCGCGACTTGAGTTTCGAGGTGATCGATTTCCTGGAAACCACCTGGTCATCGGTTCTGTTCAACGCCTACCTGTCACTTGGCGAGAAATCAAACCACTGGCGCAATCTAAAACGTATATCGACTACTTTCGTATGGACGCTGATCCCCAAGTCCAGCGAAGAAGAACGCGTCAAGATCATCAGGACTATTCCGGCATTGTTACGCGCCCTGTCGAAGGGCATGGAGCTGATCGGCATCAAAGCCGAGGTACAGAACCGTATTTTCCGGATACTCGCTGGTGAGCATTCCAGGATCGTCAAGCTAACCTCGAAGAACATCGTGACCCGGGTCGACGACCAGACGGTCTGGCCTGAGGATGCTGCCGCCGCGGCATTTGCCACAGCACAGGGCATCGATCCTGCCGAGGCACCCGATTTCGAGCTCACCACCGATCAGTTGGGCGATGTCCAGATCGTTGAAAATGAAGTCGATGACGATTCCATCACAATCATCTCGGCCGCGGAAACCAGCGACGTCATCGATGATCTCAACCAGTTTACCGTGGGTGTCAAACGCGGGCAGATCAAGGTCGACGAAGAAATCGTCATGGAGTCTGCCGAGGGTGAGGAATTCGACCTGTTCGACGAAGATGAGAATCATCTGCGGCAGGCGAAAGCGCTCGAAATCGGCAGTTGGGTCGAATTTACCGAAACGGATTCGAAAATCCTGATAGCGCGGCTTTCCTGGAAAAGCAAGGTGTCCGGAAACCTGGTATTCGTCAACCGCCAGGGACACAAGGTGCGCAACTGCAGCATCAACGGATTCGCGACGGAACTGCGCTGTGGACGCGCCAGATGCGTCGAATCGTCGTCTGTTTTCGATCGTGCGATCTACACGATCATGTCGAAAATGCAGCATTAGCCCTTTATCGCATCGAATTCCATTGATCCGCTACCCGCGGTGGTCGCCGGATATTTGCGAGCGATACGCGAAGTCCTCCACCCCGTTACTTCGGTGGCGGCGCTTGCCAACCCACCCAAATAGCAGCAAAATTGTCACCAGTTAACTCACGCCAGGAAGGGAATTGGTAGTGGTAAGCCGAGTATACGATCGAGTTGCAGACCTTTACGACGACGACTGGTCAGGCCTTTACGCAATGGCCAGGATGCATTGCATAAACCAGATAGCCAGCCAGCTGGCCTCGCTGGACGGTCCGCTAGACACGGTTGATTTTGGCATCGGTACCGGCAACGCGTTATCCGAGCTACAACAGCGCGTTCCACTGGGTGATTGCACCGGCTTCGATATATCGAAGGGAATGCTGACCCAGGCCGCGAAAAAACTAAATGGCAACGTAAAACTCATCCACGACGATGCCGCAAGGGCAGACAGGTACCTGAACGAGGAATCGCTGGATCTCGCTCTTTGCCATTTTCTGTTGAGCTTCGTGAACGCCCATCACGCGCTCGATATGGCGCACAGTCTATTACGGCCGGGAGGCATGTTATCGCTCGCCACTTCGACTCAGGAATCCCTGTCTGAAATTCATAATATTCACTACCCGCGTGTGAGCCGGTTGGTCGGCGTCCAGCGTTCGCTGCGCCAGGCCAGTACGCCGCTCAACCATCGGCAGTGCATGGAGCTGTTGGAAATACACGGTTTCGAGATCGTCGATGAGCACCTGCAGCGGCAATCGGTGTGCTTCGAATCCTTCGACGACGTGCGCTGCTGGGCACTGGATTCAGGCTGGGCAGCGTCGTTCCTGGATGGTCCGCTGGGGATTGGCAAAATCTGGGTGCGCCCGGCCTTTGCGCTCGCCGAATTGTTGTTTCACCCGTTCTATCCGATCAATGCCACCAACGAGATATCGATCGTACTCGCGCGTAAACCCGGGCCGATCGACCCTCCCTGAATTGATGCCTTGAGCAACCCGGTCGAGGCCCAGCCTGCAACACGGCGGAATACTCGCGCGGCGCACGATTAATCCAGCGAACATAGCTGCAAGTGTCAACAACAACGCTTGACCGTGGCCACCAGGGCTTCCAGTTCGGCCTCGGTATTGAAGTAATGTACTCCACTGCGAACCAGGACGGGTAACTGCCGCCGATTGGCGTCGATCAAGGTGCTGGCTGGCGAACTGACACTCACCAGAATTCGATTTTTGCGCAAGTATGTCTCGATTTCGACTGCCTCGATACCCGCCATCGAGAAAGTCACGATGCCGCATTTGTGCCTGCCAATATCCTGTACTGTCACCGCAGGAACAGCGTGCAGCAGGTCGCGCAGCAATGCCGCAAGGCGGGTGACTTCGCGCTCAATGACTTCGATACCGATATCCAGGGCATAATCGATCGCCCGCCCCAAACCCAGCCTGGCGGCGTAGTTGTTTTCCCAGTTCTCGAAACGCCGCGCATCGGCACGCAACTCGTAACGATCGGCGGCAACCCAGTGTGCCGAAAACAGGTCGATCATCGGTGGGTGCAGAGTATCCAGGACCGTGCTGCGTACGTAGAGAAAACCCACGCCTCTCGGTCCACGCAGAAATTTACGGCCGGTAGCCGTCAGCACATCGCAGTGAATCGCATCCACGTCAAGATCAATCTGACCCGCCGACTGGCAGGCATCGACGATGTAGAAAATACCGTGTTCACGCGCCACCGCGCCGATCGCTGCCACCGGGTTGACCAGGCCACCGTTGGTAGGCACGTGGGTTACCGAGATCAGGCGCACACGATCGTCGATCATTGCGCGCAGTGATTCGATGCAGACTTCGCCGCTGCCGGTTGACGGTATGGTCTCAACCACCACACCGCGCTCACGCGCAACCTGCAGGTAGGCGAGATAGTTGGAAGCATACTCGGCTTCGGCGGTCAGGATGCGATCGCCACGCTCGAAGGGTATCGAGTAAAACGCCATCATCCAGCCCACCGAGGCGTTTTCGACGATGGCGACCTCGTTACGGTGGCAATTGATCAGGCGCGCTACGGAGTCGTAAACGGCCTCGATGCGCTGGTTCTCCAGCCTTTCGGCCTCGTAACCACCGACGCTGGCCTCCAGTTGTAAATGCTTGACCTGGGTATCAAGAACACATCGCGGCATCAGCGAGGCACCGGCATTATCCAGGTGTATATACCCCGGCTTGGAAGTCAGGTCATCGCGTATGGCTTGCTTGTTCAGGGACATTACTCGGTTCCTTTGTTCATTTGAATTTTGCAGTCATTGCGTGCAGTGCGTAATGAAAACCTGCGGTGAGCCGGTCTAGATGGATGGCGGCAAAGCACAGACCTGCTCATAAGCATACCGCTCGGGAATGCCACCGGTAAACTCGAACACATCCAGCGTCACCTCGAATGCCGCGCGGGTAATTTCGACATGCGGCGTCCAGCAACCCAGTTGCTGGTAACTGGCGATGCATTGCGTCAACGCATCCGGGCTAACCCCGGGAAACCACGATTGCTCGAGCGCGGCGATTTCCTCGGCCGGCGCTTCATTCAGGAAGCGGCGCGCGGCGCTATAAGCGCGAGTAAAAGCGCGCGCCATGTCGCTACCCAGCCAGTCACGCGAGGCCGCCAGGCTGGAAAAAGCGCAGGGGCCGATCAACGGTCCCACCTGCGCGACCACGTGGCCGAGGCCTTCTGTTTCTAGTTGTTGCGGGTAAGGTCCCTGTTGCTGCACGTATTGCCCTTCGCCCAGCCGAAATGCGCGATCGATCGCATCGGCACCACCAGGCGTGATAGCAGCGATACGACTGAAATCGATGCCAGCCTGGTGGCAGGCGTAACGCAGCATCGCATGCGGTTGACCACCACCGAAGATGACGACCTCGGCGCCTTCAAGTTTTTGCCAGGAAAAGTTATCGTCAGCTTCGCGGGCGCTGATAAAAAATCCGTCCATCTCGTTGACCTGGGCAAAATGCAGCGGATAGTCGACGTCACCACGCGCAATCGCATTGAACGCCTGGCTCGGCGCCGACTGCACCACATGCGCCGTCCCCGCCGTAATCGCTTCCACCGCGGCCACCCCGGGAGGTGATATCGACCACTCGTATTCGAGCCCTTCGCGTTGCAGAAAACCGCCAGCCATGGTGACGATCAACGGTGAATAAAACGCGGAAAACAGCGTGAACTGGATATTGATTGTTTCCATTCTCAGGGTTCCTCAACCATGTATAAGCCGGTTAGCTGACTTCAAACCAGGTCACCATACCGCCGGCCATGTGTTCGACCATGTGGCAATGGATCAGCCATTTACCCGGATTGTCAGCGATGAATCGCATTGTGCCCTGCTCACCGCGCTCGAACAATGCGGTATCACGCCAGATACCAGGCGCTTTGTGATAGATAAAATGATGCCCGTGCACGTGCATCGCGTGTGGCCAGCTATTGTCATTGACGATATCCAGGCTCACTGCACTACCACGCGGGACGCGAAACAGTGGCGTCTCCGACATGCCGGCGATACCGTTGATTGCCCATATTTTCTGGTTTTTGACCAGTTCGCGTATATTCATTTCGCGACCGTTGTAGGTAGCGCTGCGCATGCCGCCCATGGCGCCCCCCTCCATGACCATATGCACGTGCAGGAACTCTCTCGGTAAACGATTGTTCTGCAGCGGATTCTGCGCCAGCCGGATGGGTGCGGCAAGCGCCTGCTCGCGCTGAACATTCTGCCCGTAGACGAAGCTCGCCACTTCGTAGGCGTATTCACCGATCACCACTTCGATCAGCGAGCGTTGCCCCGGATCGGCTGACATATCGATGATCAGGTCGGTGCGCTGGCCGGGAGCAAGCTGGATTTTGCCACCCGCTGGCGTAAACGGCTCGACCGGTTGGCCATCGATGGCGATGACCGATATTTCTGGCTCGTTGAAGAGCAGATTCATCACCCGTGCATTGGCTATATTGACCAGTCGCATACGAACGCGCTCGCCGCGAGCGACGTGATAAGTCTTTTCCGTTTCTCCATTCACCGTGATGACGTTACCCATACGTCCGCCATGGGCCCAGTCATGCATTGCGCCCAGACTATTCCGATCGAATTGCATATTGTCGTCGAGCCGCCAGTCGTCAATCGCAAACACCAGGTCCTGATCGACAGGTGGCGGATTGTGCTCCTCGACGATCAATACTCCAGCAAGCCCCAGCGCCAGTTGTGCCCAGGAACGCTGGTGGCTGTGGTACCAGTAAGTGCCGGCATCGGGCGGTACCAACCGATACTCGAAGCTTTCGCCGGGCTCCACCGCCGCCTGCGTCATACCCGGCACACCATCCATCGCATTGGCGATACGCAATCCGTGCCAATGCACCGAGCTTGACTCATCGAGGAAATTTTCAAAACGGATAACCGATTCCCGGCCTTGTGGAAGGCGCAGCACCGGGCCTGGAATTGACTGGTTGTAATGCATGACCCGCGTTGCTGTTTTTTGCCCGGCACTGAAGTTCGCCTGCCCCGGGCTTGCGATCAGCCGGATTTCAGGCTGCGGCGCTTGCGCCGACACATGCCGCAGGCAGGCGCTGCCTGCGATGCCGGCAATGCCTGCGATCCCGGCCTTGATGAATTTGCGGCGATTTAACAAGTGGTCACTCATTTATCAACCCGTTGATTTAGTCTTTGGCATTACGCGGTCCCAGCACAGGTGCAGTGTATCCAGACAGGAGTGAGCCAGCTTGGCGCAGCGTTCCGGACTCCAGCCCTGAAAGTGATCGGGAGTTGCGGTGGTATCCTTAAACGGCATTTCCAGCGTCATCACCAGCGCCCCGAAGCGCCCGGCGAGTGAATTCGAACAGTAGCTCATGTTGGCGCTACCGGCCGCATTCGACGGATAGCCATGCTCGATCTGGAAATCCGGGTTGACATTGGCAAGCGTCAACTTGAACAGTTCGAGTTGTTGCTGACGTTCGTGATTCCAGCCGGGAATGCCCTCGGTGCCGGCCAGAAAGTTATAGGGCAAGGCCTCATCGCCATGCACGTCGAGCCCGAAATCCAGGCCGGTCTGCTGCATTTTTTCGAGCACGGACAAAACTTCCGGGCTGTTCTCGGGGCTGGCCTTGTCCCATTCCCTGTTCAGGTTAGCACCGACTGCATTGGTACGCAGGTGCCCTCGCCGACTGCCGTCCGGGTTCATATTCGGCACCAGGTAAATCACCGCCTTTTCCAGCACGGCAGTGACCACCGGGTCGGTATGATCGACAAGTCGGTTGACCATGCCTTCCATCCACCACTCCGCCATGGACTCTCCCGGATGTTGGCGCGCCACCATCCAGATCATCTTGCGTGCCGGATCGGGCTCACCGAAGCGCAGGCAATCGAGCGTCTGTCCGTCGAGCGTCAATCCAAGGGTTTCAGCCTGACAACGCTCGCTGGTTTGCGCAAAGGCAATCAGGTCGGCGTGGCGCTCCATCGAGTAGGGCGCGAAATAGGCAAAGTAAACCTGGTCTTCGCTGCTATTGTGTTCGATGATCAGGTTTTGACCGTCGAAACTGGTGTCGACACGAAACCAGAATTCGCGATCGTAACTGGCGACCGCGCGGTAGTCCTGCCATCCTCGCGGGTAGGCTGCGGTCCCTGCATTGGTAATCAGGTAGCGACAGTCGATGTCCCTGACATTGGCTGCACGAAAGTAAAACCACTGGTAAAACTCGGACTGGTGATCAGCGCGAATGGCCAGTTGTACACTGGCTGGGTCGCTGCAATCGAGGCATTCGATATTGCCACCATCGAACTGGCTGGAAATGATCATCGGTGGTTTCTCATAGTGGATCTCTCATTTTTTGGGTTCACTGGTTTTCTTTCGGCTCTAACAGTGTGAGAGAATACTTTATGCGCTGGTTAATTTCGATTCCTTTACTGTTTTTGCTTGGCGGCTGCGCCGATATCGGCTACTACTGGCACAGCGCGAGCGGCCATCTCGAGCTCATGAGTCAACGCTCTGACATCGGCGAATTGCTCGCCGACAACAATCTCGACAGTAACCTGCGAGCGCGCCTGCTGCTGGTCCAGGACATCCGCCGTTTTTCCATAGACCGTCTGCACCTGCCCGCAAACGGCAGCTATAGCAGCTACGTCGCTTTGCAACAGCCCTATGTCATACAGAACCTGTTCGCCGCGCCGGAATTCTCCACCCGCTTGCACCAGTGGTGTTACCCCGTCATCGGCTGCGCCAGTTACCGCGGCTACTTCGACGCAACCCGCCTGCGCGACTTCGTCGAAGATTTGCAATCCCGGGGCCTCGAAGTACACGTGGGCCGTGTACCCGCCTACTCGACGCTGGGCTGGTTCGACGACCCGGTATTGAGTAGTTTCATCGACTGGCCAGATTATCGACTCGCCGGACTACTGTTTCACGAATTGACCCATCAACAAATTTACCTCGATGATGACACGACGTTCAACGAATCGCTGGCGTCGGCGGTGCAGCAGGTCGGCACCCTGCTGTGGTTACAAGCCAATAACCAAATCGAGGAACAGAATGAATTCAGGCGCTGGCTGGCATACCGCGACGAAACGATCACCCTCATCGCAGCGACGCGCAGCGAGCTCGGTGCGGTGTACGCCAGCGACATCACCGATGCCGAAAAACGTGTGCGCAAGGCCCGGCAATTCCAGCAGGCACGCGACGAGCACGACCAAATCGCCGCGCGCCACGGAATCGAGGGGGGGTTCAAACCCTGGTTTGCAGACGGGCTCAACAATGCCAAGATCGGCTCGATAGCGGCCTACAATTCACGCCTGAACGCTTTCATTGGCATTCTCAATGCCCATGCGGTCGATTTCTCGTCGTTTTATCGCTACGTCGGGCATCTGGCCGAGCTCAAGCAAGCCACGCGCGAGCGCTGCCTCGACGCATGGGAACTCGGTCCCGAGTCCGCCGTCGCGGTCTGCCCCCCTCTCGAAACACGACCTACTGTCGACGCATGAAGTTGGCGTATTTACTGTATATGCTCTTATAGTCCTCGAGATTTTCGTCGAGCATGGTCTGGTACTGGTTGCAGAAAAACTCGCGCGCGCGCGGCAGGTCTTTCTCATAGCTCTCCGGCGTTTCCGAGTGTTGCGATACCACGTGTGCATTAAAGCGCGAAGCGGCGTACAACAGGGCCATACCGACATTTTCCGCGCTGTTGGTTTCGGCCAGCTCGTTGGCTCGATCGATGAACGAATCGACCATGCTGCGGTAAATTTCATCGAGTTCTTCGTCGCTTAAAGTTTCATCGGCCATTACTGTGCATTCCACAAATAAAAACGCCGTCGATAATATCACAGGCTGGCGACTGCGCTGCATTCCCATCAAACGACCTCGCTGGAGCAGACTGGCTCCGACATTATCCCTGCACAAGCCACCTCCATAACCTATCGTCAATCCCCCGAAAGCCATCTAAATAGCTTACCGTCATCCCCGCGAAAGCGGGGATCTCGCAAGGAATGATGAAATAATCGGAAAAATGACGAGGCTGTTTCAAAAGCGCCGGCTTCCCTGGAATTCGACACAAGATCCCCGCTTGCGCGGGGATGACGGATAACAAACGGGGGGTCGCAGCGGTGAGTCGGGAGTACAGACCATCACAGTGCGCTTTACCGCGTCCGCACGACTGCAGCGGCCCGCGATCCGCTACACCGGGTAGAGCAACCCATGGAGCAAATTGCCGCGCTAGCCATCTAAATAGCTTGCCGTCACTTCCGCGCTAGCCATCTAAATAGCTTACCGTCATCCCCGCGAAAGCGGGGATCTCGCAAGGAATGATGAAATAGTCGGAAAAATGACGAGGCTGTTTCAAAAGCGCCGGCTTCCCTGGAATTCGACACAAGATCCCCGCTTGCGCGGGGATGACGGATAAGAAACGGGGGGTCGCAGCGGTGAATCGGGAGTACAGACCATCACAGTGCGCTTTACCGCGTCCGCACGACTGCAGCGGCCCCGCGATCCGCTACACCGCGTAGAGCAACCCATGGAGCAAATTTCCGCGCAGCAATGCGGTGAGATATTCGCGCTAGCGAGGCTTTTCCGCGAGATGCCCGGCGATGAGCTCGGTGAGGCCGAGCAGGGGGATATCCATCTCGTTGTATTCGAGTCCTTCTTCCATCACCATGCGACAATTCGAACAGGCGGTGACGACCGCGTCGACGCCAATCTCCTTGATTTGTGACTTCTTGCGATTGAACGCCGTGTGCTTCAAGTCCTCAGCGCGCTCGTTACTGCTGACACCACCACCGCCCCCACAACACCAGTTCATACTGCCGTGATCGGTCATCTCGACAAAATTTTCCGTGATTGGCCGCAACAGGTTACGCGGTTGTGCCTGGATACCGCCACGGCGTACGATCGAACAGGGATCGTGGAAGGTGAGGCGATCGGTCTCCATACCGGTCGTCTTGAGCTTTCCTTGAGCCTGCAATTCGTCGAGCAGTTCCAGGATATGCACCACGCGGAACGGGTAGGCCTTGCCGATGAAATTAGGACCTTCCCAGCGCAACGCGGTGTAGGCATGCCCGCACTCGGGGCTAATCACGTTCTTGACCTTCAGTTTTTCAGCGCCATCGACGACGCGTTGAACCAGTTGTCCGGCGATCGCCTTGTTGCCGATTTGCAGACCGGAATTGGTCGCTTCGTAAGCGGCGGAAGACAGGGTCCAGCTCACTCCGGCATGATCGAATATCTTTGCCAGCGACTCCAGGTACTCAGGGTAGAGCGCGATTTCATTCGATGACAGCAACGCCAGATAATCTGCACCCTCTACATCCAGGGGTATCTTCAGCCCGGTGTTCTCTTCGGCGTGCTTGATCGTCGCCAGCACTGCTTTCATGGTAATACCCATCGGGCTGCCGATTTCGACCGCACGTTTGGTAGCGCCGACCAGGCCCTCGGGTGAAAATCCAGCAACCGCCAGCGCGTGCTTGACCTTGAAAATCACCATCGAAATATCGACACCGACCGGGCAAACCATACTGCAGCGGCCGCACATCGAGCAACCGTCGTAAACCAGCTCCTCCCAATCGGACAGATCGGCCTCGGTCATGGGTTCACTGATTCCGAGCTTGCTCTTCAGCTTGCCCCAGAAACTGTACTCGTTTTTCCACAGCTTGCGCATCGGCTCGGTTTTGTAGATCGGCGTGTAGCGCGGGTCGTCTGTCTCGGTATAGAACAGGCAGGACTCAGCGCAAATCCCGCAGCGCACACAACTCGAGAAAAAGGACATAACCTTCTTGTCCATTTCCGCACGCAGCACGTTGAGGCCTTTTTCCAGTCTTTCACTCATGACATAACCCCGTTCACGCGTCGATACCGCGCCTGCCGAACCAGGCACCGGTAAAGGCGCGGCTCGGGATGAAGGTAAAGGTATGCATCAGACAACTGAACGGAAAATAAATGAGCAGCAGTTCGACGGTAAAGCGATGCAACAGGCGTAACTCGGTAAAACCCTTCAGCAGAGCCAGGCAACCGGTCAGCATGACCACGAAGGTCAAAATGGCTGCGACGTGGTCATCCAGCGTCGAAATCAGTCGACTCACCGAATTCAGCATGCGCCGCAACCACAGGATAAGCAGACCAAAAAAAGCGAACTGGGACGCGACGATGAACGCCCAGTGCGGCATCGGCGTCCAGCCGAAGCCGAGCAGGTTCTGTTCGAGGAACAGCACATGCGGCGCGGCAAAAAACAGCAATGCGAACAGGCCGAGATGAAACATGTATCCCGCGATCACCTGCACACGGATACGCGGCGCAATTTCATGATGTGGAATAAACCGACTGAAGACATTGCGCAGCGCTCCGCTGCTCGCCGAACCGCGTGCCACGGACAGGTCTGTCTTGCTCGCGGAGAACAGGATTCTCGCCAGCTGCCACAGTACACCGACAGAAAATACCGCAAGCGAGAAATACCACAATGGCCCGTCGATCAGATATTCAATCATCAGCTTTTCCCTGTCGCAGTGTCGGGGGATTCAGGTTTCCTGCCGTGCAGGCGGGCGAACTCCTCCGCCGACAGGATCTCGTCGTTCTCTTTAACTTGTCGGGCCCAGCGATCGTGATGCGCTTCCACCCAGTTGATATCGACATAACCGGACTTCATTGCCTCCATCGACCCCTCAGTGCCGATCGATCCCATGTACATGTGCCCGAGGGAAATGGCAATCAGTACGATCGCGCCGAAAACGTGAACAACGTGCGAGATCGCCATGATCACGCGTCCCTGGCCAAGGTTCGGCGAGACCAGGATCAGGCCACTCACTGAAATGGCCAGGCCAACCAGGATCACTATCCAGTACCAGGATTTCTCACCCATGTTAAAAAAGCCGCCGGATACGTGCCCCTTACCAATGAATCCACCACCCTTCAGCAACCAGGTCAGATCCCCCTTTTCATATATATTGCGCCGCGCGAAACTGAGCAGCATCATGATCAGGGACACCAGGAATATCGGGCCGAAGAGGTTATGACCTTCCTTGCTCGCCGACGCCAGCAGGGAAAACACATGGTGCCCGAACAGCGGAATCAACAGCGTTCTTCCGAGCAGTAAAACCAGCCCGGTAATTGCCAGAAACAGGAACACGATGGCAAGCGTCCAGTGCACGACGCGTTCATAGTCGGTAAAGCGCTTGACCATTCGCCCCGACAATCCACCCTCGATACCGACCTTGCCGCGCAGCGCGTAGAACAGCACAATAATTGCGATGACCGCGAGCAGAATAGCGGGAGTGTAACTGACTGGGTTATCGATACGGAATCGCGCCCAACGATCACCCTGGGAATTGATCAGCACGCCACTATCGACGCCCTGTACCTGGGTGATGCCCTCCACCGGCAGATCGCGCTGGCGTATTTCACGCCACAAATCGCTACCCGGGTTGGCGGCAGAAACGCCCTGTGGAAAGTCTTTATGTTGTTGTGGCGCGGCAGCACTCGCGGCTTGCGGCAACAGCAGAAAAATCAACAGTAACAGCGCTGCCAGCAGCAAAATCGTACTGCCCAGGCTGTGTTTTTTGAAGAATTCGACCAAAATCTACCCCACCAATTCTCATTGCATCGACAGCATAGTTAATGGCTGCAAATAGGCAATAACAACCGCAGCAGTTATTGACCCAGGACAAAAAAACGGGCAGTTATACTCCCGTCACGCTGCTCCGGTCGATTCCTCACGGCGAGTCCGGGCCTGCTGTCCAGGTACTGGCTCGGCGCTATCCTTGACCTCTTCGTACCACAGATCATGGTGTTCCCTGGCCCAGTTGCTATCGCAGTAACCGGTTTGCATGACTTCGAAAGTCCCCTCTAGCGCTGCCGTACCCATATAGATGTGCCCGAAAGACACAACGATGAGAATAACCGCCGATACGCTATGCACCCAATGATAAAATTCCATGGTGGCGCGGGTTTGTCCGAAAATCGGGAAATCGAGCACCAGACCACTGATGATCACTGCCAGCCCGCCAATGGATGCCAGCCAGAACCAGAGCTTCTCACCAGCGTTATAGCGCGGGGCATGAACATGTTTACCGAACATACCGCCGCCTTTCAGCAACCATTGCAGGTCGATTTTTGGTGAGGGCACGTTGTCACGCACGAACAATATGAATAACCAGACCAGCGCGAACATGAACACCGGGCCGAGATAGTCGTGCAGAAACTTGGCCGCACCTGCAATCATACTAAAGCCCTCGGCGCCGAATACCGGAATCAGCAAATTGCGCCCGAGCAACAGGGTCAGGCCGGTCAGACCGAGCGTTACGAACAATATCGCGGTGGCCCAGTGTGCGATGCGCTGGTTGGTGGTGAAACGTAATACCCTGAGGCCGGAACGGCCGCCTTCGATCCTGATGCGACCGCGCAACAAACGAAACACGACGATGACGACCAACACGATCAAAATTGCCACACTGGCTTTCGGGATCAGTTCCTCCATGCGGTACTCGCGCCAGGCCTGGCCAGACACATTGACCAACACGTCCGCCCCCGGTGAACGCACCTGGGTGGTACCAGTGACGTCGCCATCGCGTTGGCGCACTTCACGCCAGAGCTCGGCACCGGGAGAAGTTGAAATCAGCCCGGCCGGTTTCGTTGGGGTATCGGCGGCCTGGACCTGAAATACAGCCAACAGCAGGCAAACCATCATCATTGGCAACGTACGGACTGTCACGGCTCTCACCCTTTGTCTATTACTATCAGACTGTAGAGGTTCCACCGGCAGCATCCCGATACGTCCCTGTATCCAATCCGGCAGCCGGCCTGAACCAAAGCCAGGTTATATCAACCCTGGATCTTGGTGCTATTGAAATTTACACCCCAGTCAAAGGCGCTGGCTCCGCGGTTGATAACCCGCTTGCGATAAATATCGGAAAGCACATCACCATCACCGGCGAGCAGGGCCTTGGTGGAGCACATCTCAGCACACAACGGCAGCTTACCCTCGGAAATGCGGTTGCGCCCGTATTTCTTATACTCATCAGAACTCTGGTCTTCTTCGGGACCACCGGCACAAAACGTGCACTTGTCCATCTTGCCGCGCGACGAGAAAGCTGACGCTTCAGGGAACTGCGGAGCTCCGAATGGACAGGCATAAAAGCAGTAGCCGCAGCCAATGCAGATGTCCTTGTCGTGCAACACGATGCCGTCACCGGTCGTATAAAAACAATCCACCGGGCATACCGCGGCACAGGGCGCATCGGAACAGTGCATACAGGCTACCGAGAGTGAGCGCTCGCCCTGTTCACCATCCTTGATAGTGACCACTCGGCGACGATTCACACCCCAGGGGATATCGTGCTCATTTTTGCAGGCAGTTACACAGGCATTGCATTCGATGCAACGTTCGGCATCACAGTAGAATTTCATTCTAGCCATT
>JAJDOF010000036.1 GCA_022340305.1 Gammaproteobacteria bacterium | reverse complement strand
TTTGGCCTCGGATTTGCGACTGTACTCACCATGGTGGTGGTACCGGTGCTCTACGCGACCTTTTATAAGCCAGGGACCATGACAGCAACCGCCCAGGCGGCGAGCGCCTAGCCACCCCGGCTGCATAGCAGGTAGCAAACTTTGATACCGGTATCCAGGTTAATAGCCGTGCCGCCATCCTGGCCTGCGGCCTGCAGTCGCCGGTTTCTGCTGCAGCCGCGATTGCCTGGGAACCGGGTTTCAGCGGTTACTGCACACTGGGCGTCAATTCGGTAAGGGTCGAGACAAATCTATTCGCCGCTTTCGCCGATAAGGAAATTGACGACACCGGGGTGTCACTCGGCGACCTTTTCGGCGCCTGGGGCTGGGTCGGCACCGCCACCCTTGCCTATGCCGCGCAAGACAATGCGATCGACTTCTACGACACCAGGCGATCGCTGGTCAGTATCGGTATATCACGCCAGTTCCAGCAACCTATTGTCAGTCCCGCATAAGTGCTTCAAGCCCGGCCTGGGAATGCATCTCGCTAAAGGCGAGTGTCGCCGCATTGATGGCGAGCGCAACAATCAGGCCGGTGAAGGTCACGCCGACCAGTGCAATCAGGACAGACAGCAATCGGGAAAAGCGTTTTTTGGGGCGAATGTCGCCATAGCCGACCGTGGTGGCGGTGATAAAGGCCCAGTAGATCGAATCGAAGCGTCCCCATGACTCGATCCTGCCGACAACGAGCCCCAGCAGCATGATAATAACTGCCAGAAAGCCCAGCAGCGGCCAGGCAAACTGCAGGTGTTCAAGGAAAAAGCCGAGGTAGCTAAAGGCAAATTTCATCAACGTTTTTCCTGGAAACTATAAAGCCGCAAAGCCGGGGCGAAGACGAAACAAACGTCGTCTACCGATATCAGGCACACCAGGGTATTCCCTCTTACCAATCACCTGACCGACGGGTGCCGCAGCTGTCCCGTTTATGCTGCAGGCGCCAGCAGGCCGCGAGCCTGCAGTCGCGCGACCGTCAATGCAATCTGCTCGTCGATCAGTTTTTGTGGTGCCGACGAGTCGATGCTCTCCGACTGCATCGACCAGACCAGCTTTCCCGTGCGCGTGTCATACAGGTTGGTTTCGAGCGTCAGTAACTTGTACTTGCGATAATACCCCGGGCTGGAAACCATCATCGAATGCGCATAATAGCGATGGTAACCGCGGTAGTAATCAATACTGCCGGGCGGCTGATATTCCTCGACCTCTTCCACCCCCAGCAGACGCGTCACCAGCACCGCGTCGAGGTGCTGCCCGGCGATTGCCGTCTCGACGGTTTCCCGCGACAGTGGCAGGTCGTTGGCGATTAGGGTGTAGCCAGGGGTTGCGCGCAGCGACATGCTGGCGAATTTTTCGCTGTAGGCATCTTCAACTCTGTGGCGCATGGTATTGTCGTCGACGGCGGCGATCACCAGAATATTATTCAGTTTCCCGGAATAGGCTTTGTCCTGCCACTCCATAACCGAACGTGTCGCCGCGCATCCAGCCAGCAGGACGGTCAACAGCATCACCATCAAGGATCGCAGCGAAAATACCTGGTGCATGGAAACCTGCTCTTTTACCGAAAAACCTGATTATGGCACCGGGGAACCATTCATTTCAATCACATCAACCTGTCGCTCAAGTCAACCCATCACCATCACCGGACGGGCGCACACGGGCTTGAAGCCGAATCCCCTGGTATCGGTAGTTGCATAAATGTGTGCGCGCAAACCTCTGGGGTTCGAGCCTGCGGCAGAAAACATTCATTGCTAACCGCGTCAATATCGCTAAATCGGAACTGGTTCATTAACGCGACAGACATTGATATTCACTCGGTCCAGGGCCCTGTGATACTGGCGACAAACCAGACCCATTAGAGATCAGTATTGAATTTCAATACTATCTGGTTTGATCGACAATACTATTGATGAACAAATATTATTCATTGATACCTGACGCTATTCTCCGCTGCATCAACAACAGTCGATCGACTCGGGGATAGACACATGCAACGCGTCTTTACGGTATCCAGAGATTACATAAAACTGACCAGCAAAGTCTTGTTGGTGATGATTGCGCTGATGATGATTCTGGGCTGGTGGATGCACGGACCCATTCCCCAGGATCTGCTGTATCACGGATTTGCCGACCAGCGAAAATTATTGGGGATTGCTCACGCAGTGGATGTCCTGTCTAACTCGCTGTTTTTTGTTGTCGGAATACCGGGCATCTACCTGACGCTTTCCAGGCGCCGGCAATTAAATGGATTGACGAACCCATACCTGGCATTTTTTATTGCGGTAACGCTTACTGCCTTTGGCTCTGCTTACTATCACTACACCCCGAACAATGCGACGCTGGTCTGGGATCGTCTGCCGATGTCGGTCGGATTCATGAGTATCCTGGCCGCGATTATCGCGGAGCGCGTAAATCTCAAGCTGGGCCTGCAGCTTTTCCCGTGGTCGGTGGCGGCAGGTTTATGCAGCGTTTTTTACTGGCAGTGGCAGGATGATTTACGGCCATACTTTCTCGTTCAGTTCGGTACCCTGTTGGCCTTGGCACTGCTTCTCCTGATTTATCGCCAGCCTGATTCACATTATCTCTGGCTGGGCATTGCCTGTTATGTGATCGCCAAGGTATTTGAAGTTTACGACCCACAGGTTTATCTCTTCACTTCTTCGTGGGTTAGTGGGCACACGCTCAAACATCTATCTGCCGGGGTAACACCACTATTGATCGTCATGAAAATAGTCGATGAAACTCGCTACCGATAACTCATGAGGTCGGCAGGGGTAAAAAAAGAACGGGGCTCAAAACGGTGCATCCAGCATCGTTGAGCAGATTATTCGCACCAGGATATCCCGGCTGGCGCTGGAGACTGCTTCCAATGGCGACTGGAAGCAGTCTCCAGCCCTTAACGTTGCAGTGAACAATCGGAATACAGGCGGCTATCCTTTTGCATCACCAGCGCCTCGTCACCCTTGGCGAAAAACTTGAGGCCGGCGGAATCGACATACTGTTCGCCCGAAGCACTGGGTGTGCGCCGCAGGCGATAAACCCGGTGCGTTTGCTGATCGCTGAACATGATCTCTGACTCCTCCAGGCGCACGCGTTGATCGTCCTGCACATACTCGTGATAACTGACGGAGAAGCGGTTATCACCGGCGCAAACATATGCAACCAATTTGCCCCCCGCCCGGTGCGCGGCGTCGACCGCCTGCACTTCATCCAGGCAGCGCGGTTGCTGGTAGGCGACACAGGCTTTACGGGTACAGGCAGCCATTTTCCCGGGCTCTCGAAAACACTTATTGCAGCCATCGAAAAAGGAGCGGCACTCATCGCCAATAATCGATTTCCAGCTATTTAAGTCGTATTCCGCCGCGGCTGTCGGCACGGCAGCCACCCCGGACTCGGGCATTACGTTCAGGTCCTGTGTAGCCATACAAGCTGAAATCATAAATGCCAGCATCATCACGATCGGCAGACGCAACGATGGCATAACTTTAGTCACAGTCATTAGTCGATTTCCCGCAGCCATTCCAACCTCAAGTCTGCACTGATCTTGCGCTATTGAAAAGTCGCAAAAGGGACACAACGCCGAAGTCTGGGCGGGGACGGCAAGCCGGCTTCGATCACAGCAATGCGACTTACCGATTGCACTTGATTCATCATCGCGTTAGCCAGGCCGTTTTTGCGGTCGAATCCCAGGAAAACGAATCGGGTCAGGCAAGCACCTATATTCCCAGGGGCTTGTTCGCTACACTCGTGCCTCTGCCAACACCTGGTCGATGCATCGAGATCAATGATTCAGTTACGTAGCTTCAAGGCTTTCATGCTGCTGTCGATGGCGCTGTTGCCGGCGGCTTCCTGTGTCGCAGATTTTGTTGTTCGGGAGCTTGGCCGGGAAGATGGTAAACCGGACCGATTTTTCGTGCCCTATGGTTTTTCGTCGGAAGGAATGGGATTGGTAGCAGGCGTCGCCGGCGGCATCAGTGGCTTGCCGCAGGAGCAGAACAGTTTTTTTACGACCGCGCTGGTCAGTGATGAAGGAGCTGCTGCCGTCTATGCATTTTTCAACGACTATCAGTTTTCCCGAATACCGCGTCTGTTTCTGGATGCCGCTGTTGGTCTGGGCGAATTTCCACAAAAACGCACCTATATCGATGCCAGTCCGCCGGTAAACAAACCGCCCGCCGGCAGTAATGATTCAGCGGCAGATGATTTTTTCAGAGCCGATGGTTTTTCCAACTGGATAGAACTCGACTTCAAGTACGTGTTCGATATCGGGCATGGTCGTTATACTCCCATTAATACTTACACTCTGAGCAATGGCTTGCTGGTCGGTGGCGCCAGTGGTGGTGGTGTTTTCAACCCCTTCAAATCCGGACGCAGCTATGTGCAGGCGAAATTGTTTCACCAGGATCGTGATTACGATGCCGTCGACCCCTCGGTCTTGCTGAAGACCAGCGGAATTGGTCTTTCCTTCAAATATGACAACACCGATTTTCAGGTGAACCCGAGCACTGGCAACGTGTTCGAAATCGGCATCAAGCACGATCCGGGAAGTCATGAAAACGAAAACTGGACGGTAGCTGAGCTCGAATACAGTCAGTATTTCAAGCTAACGCCAGGTGCCCGGGTTGAACAAAGCGTAATCGCAATCGATTTCTGGACCGCGCATAACTTTAGCGCAGATTCGTCACCCTATTACGTGGGCCCTACCCTGGGAGGCCTTTATCGACTGCGTGCCTACCCTATCGAACGCTTCCACGACCGCAGCGCAATCTACTATTCCGCGGAATACCGAGTCATTCCCGAATCCGATCTGTTACGCAGTCTCCGCTTCCTCGATTTTGCCAACCTGCAATGGTGGTCGCTAGCTGCATTTATCGAGTACGGGCGCGTGGCCCCGGAATGGAATATCAAGGAGTTACATGAATCGATGAAGCATGACGTCGGTTTGAGCATGCGCGTTATGGCGACCCAGGATATCGGCCGTTTCGACCTGGTCTGGTCAAAAGACGATACCGCGGCCTGGCTGATGTATGGTCACCCGTTCTAATTGATAATATCGCCGCCCAGGCTAAATTCAGGACAGTGAATCCTGGCGAAACTGGCTGGGTGATTTATCGTACCAACGCTTAAACGCTCGCGAAAAATTGGCCGGCTCGGTAAACCCCAGCAAAAACGCAACCTCGTTGAATGAATACTGCGGGTCACGCACGTATTGCAAACCCAGCTCGCGGCGCGTGGATTCCACCAACTGGGTAAAGCTCATTCCCTGCTCCCTGAGCTTGCGTTGCAAGCTGCGCTGACTGACGTTGATCGACGAGGCGATATCCGCCTCGCTGATATGCCCACCCGGCAAATGCTCGATCAACTTCGAGCGCACGCGCATGCCGAGGTCACCGTGGTCGAGTTGCGCCAGGTAATCGGTGACGACGCGGTCATTGATACGCACCAGCTCCGGATTGGCGGTCGCCAATGGCTCGCGGATTATTTCAGGATCGATCAACAACATGTTTTCAGGCTGCGAAAATAATACCGGCGCCTGGAACAGGTCGTCAAAACGCCTGTGGCTGGCCGGCGCATCGTGCTGAAAAGTCACCTGCTGCAATTTGAAATTGCCGCCATAAGCGGCGCGACACATGATCAACAACATCGCCAGCACGGCGTCCACCGAAGCGTCGTTCGGGTTGGGATTGAACTTGACGCTGTTGATGATTACCCGGTAGCTGTCGGCAGAAGTTTCGACCGCTACTACACCCTGCGCCGCGGTATTGACGATACGGGTGTAGCGCACGGCGCAATCGAAAGCCTCTTCCAGGTTATTGCTCGCAAGCCAGGAGTAACCCAGCGCGTGCAGCGTGGTCGGATGCCAGAAGCTGGCCACGGTCAGACCGAAACCGGGGTCTTGCGTGGTCTCGACCGCGATTGGCCACAGCTTTAATACCGCAGCTGCCGGGAAGCGGGCGAGCGGATCGCGCAGTTTAGCGTGATCCAGGCCGGCCCGGGCGAACAATTCCTTGCTGTCACAGCCATAGGAATCGATCGCCCTGGCGATCAGCAGTACCCAGGATGAAAGGGCTGAAAAATGTGAGCTTATGGGCATTTCTATCGAAACCAGAAACAGGGATAAGCGATTGGCGCTCGCGGATTAGCGGCATTAAACCAATCAATCACATAGTTACGCAACAACGAATTTCAATGAGGAAGGTAACTATGGTTTATTCACACCCACTTTATAGCAACACGCAATGTACGATCAACACAATCATGCCCTACGTCGGCATCGGACTGCACAGCGGGCGCCGAGTCACAATGCAATTGCATCCCGCGGCACCGAACAGTGGTATTTTCTTCGTGCGTAGCGATGTCCCCGCGGCGCATGCGGTCATTCCTGCTTCGTGGAAACATGTTGTCGATACCCGCCTTTGTACCGTGCTCGGTAACGAGCATGGCGTCACCATCGGTACCGTCGAACACCTGTTGGCAGCGATACGCAGTTGCGGGGTCGATAACCTGATGATTGAAATCAGTGCAGATGAAGTGCCGATTCTCGATGGCAGTTGCGCGCCAATTGTGCAGCTCATCAAGCAAGCGGGTATCGTCGGCCAGCGGCTGCCACGCCACGGCATCTGGATCGAACACCCGATCCAGGTCCGCCAGGGTGAACGCTTCGCCATCCTCGAGCCATCTGCAACACCACGAGTCACCGTGGAGATCGATTTTGACAGTGCCGCGATCGGCCAGCAAAGCGTTTCGATCGATCTGATCGACAACCTGTTTGAAACCGAAATTGCCCCGGCGCGCACCTTTGGCTTTGCCGACGAACTCGAACAGCTACGTTCCCAGGGGCTGGCGCTCGGCGGTTCGATGCGCAACGCGGTATTGGTAGACCGCGACCAGGTGAAGAATGCCGAGGGCCTGCGCTTCGCCGACGAATTCGCGCGTCACAAGATTCTAGATTGCTGCGGCGACCTGGCATTGGCTGAGGCGCCCATATTCGGTCACCTGCACACCTATAAGCCAGGGCATAGACTCAACCACGCGCTGCTGCGGGAAATGTTCGCACACCGCAGCGCCTGGCAAAAATTACCTTATGGGCAAATCATGCAACGCATCGAGCGTGCAGAACGCCCGCAGTTGAAAGTCGTTAAAAGCGAAAGGTCAGCCCTGAAATAACCTCGAACTGCAACAGCAAGCTGCTTTCGACATAGGTCGCACAGCCTCTCGAGGAACTGCAGAATATACCACCCGAGGAATCGAGGAAGGTCCCGATTCCTCTGCCCTCCAGCCTGAAACTGAGGGTTTTGGCGATGGGGTAGTCGATGCCCCCCCCGATACCCAGGGCAAAGCGGGTTTCTGAACTCAGATCCGCTGTGCGTGGATCGAAGTGGGTGACACCGACCAACCCCGAAACAAAGGTGCCGGATTCGCGGTTCAATATTTTCTTACCGCCCACCATGTAATTTATAACATCAACATCAAACAAATCGGCAGACGACACTTCGCCATTGGCGCTAAGTTTGGTCGGTTGCACGCTGATGCTGAACTCCAATGCATCCTCGGCTCCCTTGCTGAATATCAAACCGTATGACTCGGCTTCGTCCAGATCCAGCGTGTTACCGGTAACGGCATCTTCAAATTCGCCACCTGCACGATAACCCAGAAATGGGGTGATGCGAATCTGGTCCACCGCGGCTTTTTCCTCCGCGCTAACGGCTACTGGCAACAACAGGAAAGGCAATAACAGCAGAGCAAACCAATGCGCAGAGCGGGCGAAATCAATTTTTATAATCATGTTTTTTAGCTGTTCCTCAGTCTAGTGATTTGCTGCAAGGAGGAACTCTGCCATAAGCCAGTTCGGTGAGCAACAGCCGAGCAACGAAAGTCATAGCGAAACAGGGGTTTCGAACTTTTGCTGTGCGGATAAAGGGTCCAGGTGTTGCCGTCGACGCCGATAACATGGCAGGAGACATGAAGTCCGTAATCAGAGCAGACAAAGCAGATCATGTCAGCGATTTCCTCGACATCGACATAGCTCGGTCCTCAATATGCCAGCTCAAATCGGCGCATGGCTTCTTCATTGAAACTGAAACCGGTACCCGGTCGGCTGGGTATTTCGATCATACCGTCGCGTATTTCCATGGATTCGTTAAACAGCGGCGCAAACCAGGGCATATGTTCAACCGAGATGCAATTTGGCTCGGCGCCGGCGATACACAGGCTGTGCTCGGTAAACAGGTGGGTGGACACCGGAATATCATGCGCCGCGGCAAGCGCACAGCTGCGGCGCATCTCACTGAGGCCGCCAATGCGTTGCAGATCCGGCATCAATACGTCAACCGCGCGCGCCTCGAGAATGTCGCGCATGCCATAGCGCGTATACTCGGTTTCGCCGGCGGCAACACGCGTAGCAAGCGCACGGCGAACCTCGGCGCAGCCGCGCAGATCCTGGTAGGCCACCGGTTCTTCGAGCCAGCTCAACTCGAAGGCCTCGAGTTCGCGCCCGAGTCGAATCGCCTGTTTCACGGTGAGTGCCTGGTTGGCATCGGCGAGTAGCTCGATATCGGGGCCGATTGCATCGCGGATAGCACGCACCCGCTCGACATCCTCGCGAATGCCCGGCGAGCCTACTCGAATCTTCATCGCGCGAAAGCCTGCGTCGATAAATCCGGCCGCCTCACTGACGCAATCATCGATCGACTGCGATAGCCATAAGCCACCACTGGCATAAGTGCTGACACGATCACGACAGGCACCGAACAATCGATGCAAAGGTTGTTCGGCAGCTTTACCAATCAGGTCCCAGCAAGCAGTGTCGATCGCCGTCAGCGCAGCGATCGAAAATCCCTTGTGACCGATCGGGTTCATTTCATCCCACACCGCCTGGCCGATGGCGCCCACATCATGCGGGTCCCTGCCCTCGACCTGATGCATAAATCCGCGCAGCATTTCATGCAGCGCCTTGAGGCGTGCGCCGTTCAGGGTGAAGACAAAGCTCTCGCCAATCAGCCCCAGGTCGGTTTCGAGTTCCAGCAATACGCAACCCACACTGCGCATCTGGTGTATGGCGGTGGCGATGGGCCGTTCGAAGGGCACATCGACCAGCCGCGTTTTAAAGCGGGTAATCTTCAACTCAGTTCCTGTAGGAAGGATCGGCGCGGTCACAACGACGCCTGAGCGCGGGCCACTCGTATTTTCCCGGTGCAAAGGACTCGTACTGCTTGCAGGACATTTCCCACAGCGCCGGGGTCGCCGCTTCGAGCTCGAGCCCGCAAGCCTGGGCCTGCACGGCAACTTCGCACATGCGGATCAGGTAATACATATTCATGAAGGCTTCACCCGC
>JAJDOF010000081.1 GCA_022340305.1 Gammaproteobacteria bacterium | reverse complement strand
AACTCGCGAAAGCCATTTTCGAATATCGCCTCCAGCCCGAAACGCCGTGCCTCGCGCTGGCTCAACTGGCCAAACAGCTCGCTCAGGTTGATACCCGACCAGAAGCGACCCTCGAAGTCCTTCGCCTCGGCCTGCGACTGGTGGATATAACTTCGCTTAACGTACATCAATGCCCAGGACAGTATCGAAGCGCCCAGCAACAGCAACATCACCAGCTGCACCGGCAGGCTGGCGTTAAATATAAGGGTTAGCAGTGAATCGTTGTTCATGATATTTCTACGCGTGTTTTACAGGTAACAGGGAGACTTAACTAGAGATCTATTTCACTCTGTTTTAAATGCTTCAATCCGAGGTGCGAATACGCGCGTGATGTTACCACACGCCCACGTGGAGTTCGCATCATGAATCCCTGCTGGATCAAATAGGGTTCGATCACGTCTTCGATGGTGCCGCGCTCTTCGCCGATAGCCGCGGACAGGCTCTCCACCCCGACCGGCCCACCGTCGAATTTCTCGATCAGGGCCAGGATCAGGCGTCGATCCATATGGTCCAGGCCCGAGCGATCGACCTTGAGCATGTCCAGTGCAGCCTTTGCGATCTCGGCACTGATGACGCCGTCGGCCTTCACCTCGGCATAATCGCGTGCACGCCGCAGCAAGCGGTTGGCGATACGCGGCGTACCGCGCGAGCGACTGGCGATTTCATGCGCGCCGTCGGGGTCCAGCTGAATCTTGAGCAGGCCCGCCGAGCGCAGGATAATGCGACACAGCTCGGCGGCGCTGTAAAATTCGAGTCGCTGCACGATGCCGAAACGGTCGCGCAGCGGTGACGTCAGCAAGCCCGCGCGAGTGGTCGCACCGACCAGTGTAAACGGCGGTAAATCGAGCTTGATGGAGCGCGCCGAAGGACCGTCACCGATCATGATGTCGAGTTGGTAATCCTCCATCGCCGGATACAGGATCTCCTCGACAACGGGACTCAGGCGATGAATTTCGTCGATGAACAGAACATCGTGTGCCTCGAGGTTGGTAAGAATAGCGGCGAGGTCGCCGGCTTTTTCCAGCACCGGACCCGATGTCTGACGCAGGTTAACCTGCATCTCGTTGGCGATGATATGCGACAGCGTCGTCTTGCCGAGCCCCGGCGGACCGAATATCAGCACGTGATCGAGGGCTTCGCGGCGCATCCTGGCGGCGCTCACAAAGATATCCATTTGCTCGCAGACTTCGTCCTGGCCGACGTAATCGACCAGCATTTTAGGTCGCAGGGCGCGATCCTGGAACAGTTCCTCGTCCACAGCATCCGCGCTGATGAGACGGTCTTCGCTCATCGTTTCACCGACGCCTGCAGCGCTGACTTGATCAACTGCGAGGCACTATTCGGCACATCGCCCTGCTGTTGTGCACGACTGATCATTTTCTCGGCGTCAATCGAGCGGTAGCCGAGCGCCTGCAGCGCTTCCACGGCCTCGCTCGCCGCCGAATGTTCGCCTGGCGCAATTACGGAACTCACATTATCGCCCATCAGGGCGTCAACCTTGTCCCGCATCTCGATGATCAGGCGTTCGGCAGTTTTCTTGCCGACGCCCGGTAAGCGCGTCAACATCGCTACGTCCCCATTGGCGATGCACAGTGCAAACTGCTGATCATCGATGCCGGACAGGATGGCCAGCGCCATCTTCGGCCCGACTCCATTGATACGAATCAGTTGGCGAAACAGGCGGCGTTCAGCTTCACCGCTGAAGCCAACCAGGCTGTGAGAATCGTCCTTGATCAGCAGGTGGGTCCAGATCGACAGTTGCTGGCCGACGTCGGGTAGCTGGTAGTAAGTCGTCATCGATACGTCGGCCTCGTATCCCACGCCGTTGCAATCGATCAATATTTGCGGCGCTCGCTTGGCTGCCAGTATTCCTGTCAATCGGCTGATCATCTTCGGCTGCTTCTCCTGCGCTTCAGCAGAGCGGGGTCGATCCCGGTCTTCTGTCGCGAAGCATAAAATTGTGCGTGACAGATGGCAATCGCCAGGCCATCCGCCTCATCGGCTTTTAATTCCTGTCGAATACCCAGCAAGCGTTTCACCATGTGCTGCACCTGATCCTTGCTGGCGGCGCCGGTGCCAACGAGCGCCTGCTTGATTTCACGTGCCGCGTACTCGGCGATCTCGAGCCCTGCCTGATGCGCTGCGCAAATCGCAGCCCCACGGGCCTGGCCCAGCTTCAAGGCCGAATCCGGATTACGCGCCATAAAAACATTTTCGATGCCCATCTGCAGTGGCTGGTGTTGCTGGATCACCTCGTCAACGGCTGCGAAAATATAGCCCAGCCGTTGCGGCAGACTGTCACCGCTGACTTTAATATTGCCGCTGGCAATATAGGTGAGGCTATTCAACTGATTATCGACGATGCCAAATCCAGTGATGCGCGATCCAGGGTCAATGCCCAGGATGATCATCAGGCCTCCGCCTCGTAGGCTTCCTCAGGTATATCCGCGTTGTAATAAACGTCTTGCACATCATCGGAGCTTTCCAGCAGGTCGACCAGTCGCAGCACCTTTTGCGCATCTTCGACATCGAGCTCGGTGTTGGTCGACGCGCGCATGGTCAGTTCCGAATCCTCCGGCTCGAGTCCGGCCTCGATCATCGCCTGCTTAACCGCGACATAGTCTTCGGCCGAGGTCAGTACCTCGATACTACCGTCGGCATCGACGAGGACGTCTTCGGCGCCGGCCTCCAGTGCCGCTTCCATCACCGTGTCCTCGTCGTGATCCGGTGAATAGACCAGCACGCCGACACTGGCGAACAGGTAGGCGACCGAGCCGCTTTGCCCCAGGTTACCGCCTGCCTTGGTGAACGCATGGCGAACATCGGCCACGGTGCGATTGCGATTGTCGGACAGGCAGTCGACGATAACCGCCACGCCCGCAGGGCCGTATCCCTCGTAACGAATTTCCTCATAATCGGAACCGTCGAGCTCGCCGGCGCCGCGTTTGATCGCGCGCTCAATAGGGTCTTTGGGAACCGATTGTGACTTGGCTTTATCGACGGCGGTGCGCAACGAGGCGTTGGCATCGAGATCGGACCCGCCGGCCCTGGCGGCGACCACGATCTCCTTGATCAGTCGAGTGAACAGTTTACCGCGCTTGGCGTCCTGCGCCCTTTTTCGATGCTGGATATTCGCCCATTTGCTGTGACCCGCCACGACTTCGACCTCGCTGAAAGTGCGCTATCTTATCACTATTTGCGGGGAAGATTTACCAGCCAGCGGGGAGTTTCTTTTCAATAGTGATATGTTTACCTTCGATCGAGATATAACCGCCGGTTTTTAATTCCTTGAGTATGCGATGGACCATTTCACGGGTTGCGCCGACACGGCTGGCAATGTCCTGCTGGGTAAGCTTTTCAGTCACCAGCTTCTCGCCGACTTCCTCGGCATGCTTGTACAAAACACGAACCACGCGGTTATAGACATCCTCGAGCGCGAGGCTGCTGACTTCCTCGGTGAGGTCCTGGATGCGATGCACCAGCAAATCGATAATCTGCATGCTCACGGTGGGCTTGGTCAGCAGCGTGTCCATGAACACCTGGCGCGAGATAACGCCGAAGGTGGAATCTTCGGTGGTGATGATACTCGCCTGGCGCGGAATCTTGCCGAGCGGCGCGAGCTCACCGAAAGCCTCGGCTTCGCCCAGCGTATTGATGATGATTTCCTTGCCCTTGTCGTTCTGCAGAAAAACATCCACCTTCCCCTGCAGGATCACATAGAAAGAGTCGGTGTCGTCACCCTGGCTGACAATCACGGTATTCTTGGGAAACTGGCGAATGACAGTATTCGACGCAATATTGTCTATGTCTTCGGGCGTCATCCCGCGAAACAGCGTTATCTCTTCAAGTGTCTCGTGTAAGGTTGCCATGGTTTAAGTTTAGTCGCAGACTGCCAATCTTCAATCATTACTAAAAATTGCTGGGTAATCAAGGTTATTCGGACAGGCTTTCCGCGATCACTGAGCTGCCGGACATGACCTCGGGCTGCGCGATTCCCATTAACTGCAGCACGGTGGGCGCAATTGCCGACAGGTTGCCACCGGCTCGCAGGGTCTGCACCTGGTCATCGATGACCAGGCAGGGCACCGGATGATTGGAGTGCTGGGTGTGTGGTTTACCTGTCTCGGGATCGACCATCTCGTCGCAATTACCATGGTCGGCGGTGAGTATTACCGAGTAGTGACTGGCTAGCGCCGCATCCAGTACTCGACCCACCTCACGATCGAGTACTTCGACCGCCTCGATAATGGCGGCAACCACAGCGGTATGCCCGACCATGTCGCCGTTGGCGAAATTGACTACAATAAATTCGTAACCCCCTGATTTCATTGCCTCGATGACCACATCGGCAACTTCCCGCGCACTCATCTCCGGCTGCAAATCATAGGTTGCGACCCGCGGTGACTGCACCAGTTTGCGATCCTCACCGGGATACGGCTCCTCGCGCCCGCCGTTGAAGAAAAAAGTGACGTGCGCGTATTTCTCGGTCTCGGCACAATGCAACTGGCGCAGACCGGCATCGCTGATCACGCTGCCGAGCGTGGTCTGCGGGCGCACCGCTGCGAAGGCCACCGGTGCATTGAGCCTTGAATCATAAAGCGTGAGACAAGTCACCCGTAGCGGGCGGAAATCGTCGCCTCGGTCAAAATCATCGAAGTCGTCGAGCGCAAAGGCGGCACTGATCTGGCGCACACGATCGTTGCGGAAATTAAAAAATATGATTTCGTCACCGGCTACGGGTTTTTGCAGCCCCGGCAGATGCGCCGGTAACACGAACTCGTCATTCTTGCCGGCATCGTAACTGTTCTGAATGGCCTGCTGCGCCGAATCGGCTGTAGCGCCTATGCCATGAACAATGCTGTCCCAGGCAAGTTTGACCCTGTCCCAGCGCTGATCACGATCCATCGCATAGTAGCGCCCCGCGACGCTGCCGATGTGTCCACCGCACTCCCGCAACAACGTTTCCAGTTGAACCAGGTAACCAAGCGCAGCCTGCGGCGCGGTATCGCGGCCATCGGTGATCATGTGTAGCTGCGCGACCACCTGGTGTCTATGGCATAGCCGTATCAACGCATTCAGATGATCGATATGACTGTGCACGCCGCCATCGGACACCAGGCCGATCAGGTGTACCGGGCGATGCGCCGCGGCTGCACGCTGCATCGCGCCAACCAGGGCCGGATTTTCATCAAAGCTGCCATCCTCGATCGCATCGTCGATACGCACCAGATCCTGCTTGACGATGCTGCCGCAACCGATCGTCATATGGCCGACTTCGGAATTACCCATCTGTCCCTCCGGTAAGCCCACTCCGCGCCCCGAGGCCTGCAGACTGGTCAGTGGATAGCGATCGAAATAGCGATCGAAGTTAGGCGTGCGCGCAAGCGCGACGGCGTTGTGCGTCGGGTCGGGATTGAGACCGAAGCCGTCGAGGATGCAGAGCAGGGTTGGGCGACGGGGCGCCCCGGTTTGACTGGTCATAGGGTGTCGAAACTGGGAATTGAACAGTGCAGCATGATACCGTAAAAACCGCAGCGGGTTAACCGCCCGGGTAACCTGCAACCGGGCTAGCAGCCTGGCGGGCCTGGGGAATCGTAGCGAGGCGCGTGGGAAATCGAGTCCATTTTTTTGATCTTTTGAGGCGCAGGGCCTGCCCCATGAGCGTAGCGAATGCTTTGGGCATAATGGAAACTACGCAACGACCCCGTAAGGGTGTGCGC
>JAJDOF010000052.1 GCA_022340305.1 Gammaproteobacteria bacterium | reverse complement strand
TGCCAGAGCAGGAGTGGTTATGGCGAAAGGTAAAGCTAGTAGAAACACGGCCGTAATTGAAAATTTTACTGCGGCGCTCTCAACAGCTGGGAATAGTCGTTGTTTCATTTTTATCTCCTCAGGTATCGATATGATATTTGGGTTTTTTCAAACAGTCTTGTGTTGATGGATTGGTGTCGCTTGAACGAATCAGCATATGATATTTATCTTTCTTCATCAAGTTATGTTATTTTTCTGTCATGAATAGGGAAATGATTATGATTTTGAAAGATTCTGCTCCTTCAGCTGACTTTCGAACCTTCGCAGAGAATTTGCAAATTGAGTTACCCGGGTTGTCCAGACGGGAGGCACAGATTGCTCAATACATGTTGCTTAATATGGATGATTTGAGCTTTGAAACCGGTGCTTCGCTAGCTGGAAAGGTAGGTGTGAGTGAAGTAACCGTAAGTCGATTTTTAAGACGACTTGGTTACGAAGGGATGCGCGGTCTGAAAAGAGAACTGCATAAACAAATATTGAATCGAGGTCTAAACGATAAGATTCCCACCCAACTGGATGTTCCGAGGCCTTTTACCGACATTCTGAAATATGAACTGGACGCCTTGCAGGACGTCTTTCGGCAATGCGCATCGCCGATGTGGATACGCCTGGTACGCGCCGTTGCTGATGCCGATCGCGTGTATGTCACAGGCTTTCAGACGGTTCGAGGAATTGCCGAGGATTGCGCCAGACGGCTGGCGCTGGCTCGGAACGATGTACAGTTTATTTCCGTTCATGACAGCATGTTGACTGAATGGCTTGTTTCTGAAGAAAAGAGGGAAAATCAAGCACGCGAATGTCTAATCCTGATTGATGTCGTGAACTATGCGCGTGAAGCTCCGATACTGGCAAAACTGTGTAAAGAATCAAACCGTGATTTGATTATCGTTTCGGATGAAACATGCCATTGGGCCAAAAACTACACAGATCTGACCATTCACGCCAGTACGCGAAGTGGCTTGTTTCTGGAATCAATGGTTGCCATGACGGCTGCGCTCAATCTTTTAGTTCATGCGGTTGCCGAGCAAGATTCCGATGCGCTTGAAGCACGTATGAATAGCTGGAAAGCGACTGCAAAAACACTGAACCTTTTCTAGGTAATTTATAAATGACACTGGCTAGTTAGATAGCTGGAGTAGAAATTGCTTCAACAGCAATTCCAGCTCCCTTGTAGTAGTTGTGGGAATTTTGTGGGCATCAGTTGTGCTTAGTTATGCTCTGTGGGGATAATCTTGCAACGAGTGCCCCGGTAAGTTGTTGATTAATAGCTAATTAAATTTGCTTTGTCATTCTCATAATGATGGGGCCCCCTGTTCAAATCAGGGCGTAGCCACCATTTTTGGACGCCGTGAGTACGTCGATTGCGGCGTTGGAATTCGGCTCGGACCGATCGCGTACCATTGGGTACGTTCACGGCCACTCACCGAAATCCGTTTTGCATTCGACGCTCTCGCGACGGCGAAAAAGATTCCGGGCCTGGACAGGATTCAAATCAGGGCGTAGCAACGATTTTTTCAAATTAAAACAATAACTTAGATAATAATAATCCAGTACGATTTTGCTAATAGTTATGAAGCGGGATTGGATCGGCCTAGGATGCGAAGATGAGCTGCGTATTGGACGTTTGTACTTGAAGACTTCAATGTGAAATAGACGACTAATCCCCGTATTCCAGACAAAATGAATTGTCCGGAATTGCTGTGGACGGGAACAGTTTGGCATGCAATATCGCACCTCGGGTGGGTTAATCGACCTCGCGTGCCAATCAACAAATCCGGGATATCAGATAACTGGTTAACGGGTTGTACAACGAATGTAATCCCGATTTTTATTTAGGAAAACGAAAAAGCAAAAACAATCCAGGTTTTTCTAGCAAGAACGAAACCCGGCTAACAGCTAATTTCTTGATCGCAATCAAGAACGTTCAACTATTTTTTTGATATGGATAATTTGTCGGCCTGATAGATTCGCGCATCTTGCAAGGCGGTGGCTTACGGGGTGTGTGCCGAGGCCTTGTCCGTGCAGGAGGTACGAAATGAAAAAACTACTCAGCTACGCCATTGGTTTTTCGATTCTCAGTGTAATCAACACGACAGTGTGTGCTGATGTTAGGGGTGAGCTCGCTGGCTTGCTTGAACATATAAATAATGCCCTGGAACAGCAGCATCTCAACTATAAAGCGGTGATGGTCGAGTATGTCACCGCAGACTCAAACCGCGTGGGCAACACTGTGTTTTTCAAGGATGTGGGTAATAAACGGCTTGAGGCAGATTTTGTGCCATTTGATCCACGCCGTACAAATTGGAGCAGGCCTGTGACAGGGAGATCCGACAGCATCACCTACGCTATCGACACGACCTCTGACGCTGTACCGCCTTTGGGTGGGCTTAGCGCAATGCAAACAGAAGAGGCGATAGTTCGTGCGATGGCGACCTGGGATAACGTGAGGTGTGCAAATATTCCGATAGTCCGAAATACCGCTGATGGTGTCGATTTGGGTGTCGCAGCCTGGTTGGATAGCTCGGGGAGTAGAGGGGGTCCGTTTATCTACGGTGATATCCAACATGCTGGTTGGGATGACATCGATTGGCCCGACCCTGTCCTTGCTGCGACGGTGATCTTTTGGTTCGATGATCCACCCGGGTCTGGAAACTTTACGGACATCGACAATAACGACAAATTTGACGTTGCATTCAGTGAGATTTACTACGATCCCAGCTTTCCGTGGGCTGTACACGGTCTGCCCACGCCAGAAGTAGACGTCGAAACGATTGCGCTACATGAAGCTGGTCACGGTTTGAGCCAGGGACATTTCGGCACCATGACGCTAAGCACGACGGGAAAGGTAAAATTCGTCCCCGCAGCGGTGATGAATGCCGGACTTTTCGCACCAAGGCAAAACCTGCTGGGGACTGACATTGCGGGACATTGCGGTATCTGGTCCCAGTGGCCAAAGCGATAATGTTGAACCAGGGACAGTTAATTTGGTGATAAGTAAACTGTCCCTTTATTCCGCGTTACTTTTCGCCCGCGAGAATATCGGCCAGTTCCTGCAGGTTCCTGGTGGTGTAAGTCGGTTCGATGCCAATTGGCAGCTTCGGTTCTCGCGCACGATTGGTCCAGGCCACACGCAGGTTCTGGCGCACCGCACCAAATGCCTCCCATTGGTGCCCGGTAACCCAGAGAATGTCTTCTTTGGCGCAGTCAGCGCGTTCGATTCCCAACTCATAAACCGCCGGCGACGGCTTGAAGGCGCGCGCCTCTTCACCCGAGCTTATTATTTCGTCGATATAGGGCATGGTGCCGGCAAACTCCGAGTGATCGGCGATCATCTGTTTGGTCGGGTTAGCCACAATTTTTATCGTCAGGCCAAGGGCCTTCAAATCTTTCAACGCGTTAACTACGTCCGGATAGGCGCGCAGCTTGTGATACTGGCCGTTGATTGCCAGGATCTCCTCATCGGAAAGCTTGACATTATGATGATCGAGGGCCCAGCGCAGACAGGCTTCGTTAAGCCCCGGGTGAGGTACGAAATTATCACTCAAGGTCAGGTGAAACATTGCCCACTTCTGTTGAAATCGCCAACTAATGGCAATTTCCTGGGCCGTGTGAGATTCGAAAACATACGGTTCGATCACATCCGCGATAGAGTAGTTGTCGACCAGAGTCCCCCAGGTATCAAAAAGTAGTGTTTTTGGCATCGTTTCCTCGCTGAGTTCGTCTTTGGTTAAGGATAAATCGTGATCGGGTCTGATGCCCGACTATCACCTTCCGAGTAATATCACCGATGTGAGCGCCTCAAGCTGTCACCCAGTTGACAAGGGAGGGATTATCCCGGCTGTTCGAAAATGTTGCGCAACGCTTTTGAATCGCGTAGCAGTATGCGTGGGCCGTCCATACCAATCACGCCTTCGTCACGTAACCTGGTGAGCGCTTTGTTAGTCCACTGGCGCGAGGCGCCGACCAGGGAAGCTAAATCAGTCTGGGTGATCTGGTATCTGATGACGACCTCTCCATCGACTTCTTCACCGTAGAGATCGCCCATCATCAACAACAACTTTGCCAGGCGATCGTGAACGCGTTCAGTGCCATGGATCTGAAACAGGACTGACAGCCAGCGCAGCTTGAACTCGAGCATGTTGACGATCCAGTTCATCACCTTGCTGTTCGCTTGAGCCAGTTTCTTGAGATCAGCACCGCTAATTGCAATCACCTCGGAACGCCGATTAGCAATTGCGGACCAAACGTGTGGACCACCGCCAAAGAGCGAGGGGCCGCCAACGATGTCACCCGTCCCCCAGTATCCAAGCGTCACCTCCCGACCGGCCTCCGATACGTAGAAGGTTCTGATCAACCCGGACTGGATGACAAAACTGTGGCTATGGGGCGATTGCTGGATGAACAGGGATTCACCAGCCGGCATGGCCTTGCGATTGCCGACCCTGACGAACTCGGCGGCGGTTTCTTCATCCAGCGATGAGTAGAAACTGGGTGGGCGCGAACCCGGTGATGACTGTTGCCAGGCCACTGTGCTAGGCGCAGACAACCAGGGAGGAAAGTTGCTCTTCAGTAGATAGTAGTGGCAAACCTCGATGTTGCATCAGACATGCCTGAAAATAAAGCTGGCAGAATAAGTTAACAATCCGGCCAAGTCTACGGAAGCCAGCCTGTTCCTGCACTGGGACGGGATAGCCATGCCAGGCGATTCCTGGGACAGCATACCTAATTTCCACTAACGCCCCTCGAATCATCGCCGACAGGTGGCGTTAAGTGTCCTGTCCCGCGAATTTTCGAGTGCTTCGGTTCGCGGGATTTTCAGGATTCTCGTATGAGTTCTATTGTGCCCGGTAAATTTTTGATAAGCAGCTAGTTCAATTTGCCATATCACTGTTGACGGGTCCCCTGTCCTGTGGGGCGCAGACACCATGATTTTCATAATTAAAAGCGTCACAGAAAACAGCCGATGAGCCGCGTCTCAACCCTCTCGATACGGAGGCAGGTAAACTGCCCCCGCAATTCTTTAAATTACTAAACGGGCTCCAGGGATCCGCCCGCTTTTTTCCAGGCGCTGACACCCCCCGCCAGGTTGACCACGGGTGAAAGCCCCATCTCCAGGGCAACGACAGCGGCCATTGCCGAGCGGCCTCCCGATGCGCAGTAAAAGACGTAAGTTTTAGCCTGGTTGAACTCAGGCTTGTGGGCCGGGCATTTCGGGTCGATGTGAAATTCGATCATCCCACGCGACGAGGCCACGGCACCGGTAATGACTCCAGTTTTTGCCTGTTCGTCCCCATCCCTTAAATCAACGAACACATGATCAGGACAATCGATCAGTGATAACGCCTCTCCAACACTGATCGTGGGCACCGCGGCCAGGGCTTGCACCACAAAGTCCTTGGAGCTTTTGCTAATGGTTTGGGCCATGACAGACTCCTATCAGGTTTAACCTGATTCGTACTAACAACAATGACGCTGAGGGCCCAGGGCCAGAGCGCCAGCGACACACCGGGTCTATCGGCCCGGGTTATATTTTCAGATCCAGCCTCGGCTTCCAGAAAGGGCGAAAGAGTTCGATTTTGGGGCAGCGATTCATCACCACTTTCAGGCCCGCGGATTCGGCAAGTTCGGCGGCCCTGTCGTCGAAGACTCCTATCTGCCCCCACAGTACTTTTGCGCCAATTTCGATTGCCTGTTCGGCGATACCATAAAATTCCTCCTTCGGGCGGAACACTTCAACCATGTCGACCGGGCGATCAATTTCTTGCAGCGAATGGTAAACGGGTATGCCCCGAATCTCTTTCAATTTCGGATTGGGATTGATGGGTAGCATTTCATAACCGGTTTCATGCAAGACCCGCAACACCCCGTAACTGAACTTGGTCTTGTCGTTGCTGGCGCCAACCATGGCGATGCTTTTGACTGAACGAAGAATATCCGCGAGGAAACCCGCAGGGTACTCATAACCGTGATCGATATTGGCTTCGGGCATTTAGTTTTCCTTTGGAGTAGCGATGTCCGCTTTCAATTCATGTGGTTGCAGGGGGTCGAGAAACGGATTCCGGTAGAGCTTGTCGTGACTCTCCGTACCGATTTCGAAGGTGCAATCCGCCAATGGCCTGGCGATGCAAAGCAGCACGTAGCCGTTGTTGATCTGCCGATTATTGAGTGCCACCTGTCTGCGTTGATCAACCTCTCCTGAGATCAGTTTTGCTGCGCAGGTAATACAGCCGCCGTATTTGCATCCATACGGCAGGTCGACGCCCTGGTCTCGCAGCGTTTCCAGCAAAGGCCGTCGATCATCTACCGTGTAAGTAGCGCCCTCACGGTTGGTGATGGTAATCGTGCGAGATCCGCTCATAACCAGATATCACTCGTGCAATCGCCACCCGGGTAGCGCGTTTCATGACACCGACTCGGCCCGTTGGGCTCCTGGCCGAAATCGACTATAAAGTCGCGATTGATTTTCATTCCGCCATTCTCGGGATCGCAATCGATCATCACCATGACCCCGCCCTGGGTTCTAATCTCCGGGTAAAATTGATTGTCCCAGGTCGAGAACAACGACGTGGTCACGTAGAGTCGTCTGCCATCCAGCGAGAGCTGAAACATTTGCGGACCACCCGCCACCTTCACCCCATTCACTTCGGGCGCCTTGCCGAGCAATCCGCCCATCCAGACCTGGCCGGTCAGTTTCGGGTTGTGCGGGTCGCTGATGTCATACTGGCGCATGTCACCGTGTAGCCAGTTGTTCAGGTACAGGTACTTATCGTCCATCGACACCAGGATGGCCGACATCACCCCGGGGACCGGTATCGGCCATTCCGGGTGCGGTTCGTTATCCACATCGATTATTTTTTCCCATTCCCACTTGCCGGCCTCGCTCTTCCAGAAGTGAATGACATTGGTTGACAGGGCAGCGCCACAAAATCCATGGGTGCTATCCGGGTCGTGCAGGAACTTGACTTCCAGCGGAATCAGCCCGTCTTCGCCCAGGTACAGGGTTTCGATGGGCACGCGTTTTTCGAAATCCCAGACATGCAGGCGGCGTCCATACTTCAGATGCCCCACTTCTTCGAGATCGAATCCCGGCATGAAGGTATTGGGCGCAGCCCACTCGGAGCTGATCATCACGTTGTGGCGCGGCTGGTACCAAAAGTCGTAGCCGAACGGGATGTCGCCCATCGAATTCTCCCAGCGGCCGACGATTTCGAAATCCTTGTCGAGGTGTAGATAACCACCCGGGGCTTCACCCATTGCGTCGCCGAGGAATGAAATAATGATCTCGGAGCCCAGGCAGTGAACGGTATGCGGCCCCGACAGGTTCGCCCTGGACTTGATCTCGGCACCGTCGATCACCTTGTGGAGGCGCGGCGCCAGCGGATCCGTGCCCGTATCGACGACGTGAATGTTGTTCGACCTGACGCCGGGGACCAGCAGGTACTTGCGTGACATCGAGGCATCGTCATGGCAGGACGAACACGCGTTCCAGCCCATGTGGTGCAGCTCGTCGCCGATGCCCGGCATTTCCAGGCGATGAATCACCTGGGAGTAGGTCGGACTGTCAGGGTTCGCATCGACCGTGGCCAGGTAATCCGGCTTTTGAATACCGGTGCCGGTATAGATTGCGATGGTATACAGCAGTTTCTCCCGGGGCGCCTGTATCGCCTCGGCGGGGCTAGAATATCCTGGTCCACAACAAATCTCATTGCTGGTTGCACTCATATCATTACACCCCGACCTTAATCGATTCCTATTTGCTGGCTTGTATAATTTATCTTAAAATATGAGAAACATGTTTGTAAAGTGAGAATATGCACCTCGACCGATTAATCCAGGTTTTAGAGGCCGTGGCGATTGCCGGGAAACCCGTATCGCCTGCGGAAGTGCAACGCGTCACGAGAATTCCCCGCCCCACCTGCTATCGCCTGCTGCAAACCCTGGCGAGCTATCGGCTGCTGGACCAGCTCGGCGATGTCGCTCGCTACCAGGTAGGCGATCGGCTCAAACGCATCGCGCTGCTCGGGCAATCCGATGCGGATGTCTGTTTAGCTACAGCATCCACCTTGCAGGAAGCCGCCATCGAATTCGGCGAGGCCGTATTTCTTTCCCGGTTTCGAAGCAAAACCGTAGAAATCATCAATGTGAAAACACCGGTCGATGCCGCGCGCTCCTTTATTCACCCGGGCCTTGGAAATCGGCCGCTGCATGCCTGTTCATGCTCGAAGGCCATCGCCGCCTTTGCCGATCCGAAATTCCAGGAAGAGATATTGTCCAAACCCCTGCGCGCCTACACCGAGCAGACAAAGACGCATGCCATCGATATCGAACGCGAGTTTTCACGGATTCGCGACCTCGGTTACGCGGAATGCGTAGAGGAGATCGAAGTGGGTGTTGCCAGTGTTGCCGCGCCGATACGTATTGGCGATCTCGGGGTTCCTTTCAGCGTCGGTGCAACGGGACCGATACGGCGTTTTACCAGTTCCTATCGTAAAAAGATTGGTGCCGGGTTGATGGAAATTTCACAGCAGATTGCGGCCAATTTGCAGCTCGCTCATTTGAGCAGCAGTGACTTGGCCAACAGTCGTCAGGGTTGGCAGGGGTATGATATTTCGGCTCTCACAGGAATAGAGAAATAGGAGAGTAGATGTGCCCGAACGAGGGCAGCGTATAGGAAGCATAAAACGCGTCTAGCGGTTTCACCCGCAGCATATATTTGGTGGAAATCGCGTGAGCGTGCCGCGCAAGAAATAGGAAATAGGGTGGGAAATAGGGGACAGACCACGATTTCGCTTGAGGGAAATGGGAAATAGGGGACAGACCACGATTTCGCTTGAGAAACAACGAAGTCAGATCTTTGAATTCGAATGGATTGATATTCAGTCCCATGCAGATGGAATGGGCTTGTGGGTTTTGGGCATTTTGCGAGCACCAAAATTTGGGTTCAGGCCTTAAATTCCACGTATCGGGCCAGTTCCATTCAAAAACTGTCTTTCTCGACTAATGTCAAATGTAAGGCCTGACCCCGAGTTGCTCTGACCCCGAGTTGCTCCGTGGGTAGTGCCATACCCAAAGCATTCGCTTCGCTCATGGGGCAAGCTTTCTCGATAAGATGTCTTCAGCTGGTAGCGGATGTTGCCGTTTGACGTTCCCGAAAGCCGCTTTTCCGAAACCGCCGGCCGAGTGATGTAACGGCACAGCGGAACGCCGCCCGGACGTTCCCGTTTCTTGCGCTCATCACACCTGGCCGCCAAGCCCGCATGCAGGGAGAAACCGGATACTTTGCCTGCTGAATCAGCGTAATCATCGGGTTCACAGGCCGGCAGTGTCTGCAGGGTGCCAACAGTAGGCGCTTTAGGCGAACACTTTACGCCCTGCCTGGGGGCCCACCGCGATGCGCTAGGTGATCGAATGGCCCAGTAACTGATCCATCGAGGCGGTCGACGTACACCCCGTCCAGGAACAGCATGTGAAAGTGGATCGGGCCGCGTTCGGATTCAGGTTCAGTGCACCCGGTACCCGCAGGGCATAAAGGCGCCGGACCGACCAAACCGCTGGATCAGTGTTACCGCGCCAGTGCGGCCATGCGGCGTGCGCCACAACTGGGACAAAACCCCACGGCGCTCGCCTAAAGCGCCTACTGTTGGTACAACTGAACGCAACCAGGCGCTCCTCGTGGCAGGTTTCACAGCGAACCCGTAGGAATCCGTATTCAAGCCTCCCGCAATTCGGGTAGTCTTCGAATTCCCGCCGTAGCCACCATTTTTTCAATGACTAAGCTTCTATCAGTTCCTCAGTATAAATCCGGGGTTACGCCGGGTTTACAGGTGAGGCAAATTTTCACTGCTCTTGTAATTGATCATTATCTTTCAATTGACCTGTTAAAAGACCTTAAACCCCAAACTCCCTTCTGGACACACTCCATTTAAACAATGGCAGGTGCCAACTGTCTTATACGGGGGTTGCACGCGCGATTTCCTGAAAAATCTTTTCCCGGTTTTAGAGAAAGCAGGCGCCCAGACTTTACTTATCAGCGGCAAAAAACGACTGTCAGCGGAACCCCATAACCGCATAACCTGAGAGTGAGTGGCAACCCTCGGAGTTTTGTTGTTCGAAATTGGGAATACTTGAATGTTGATGTCCTATACTCCAGCTTCGATAATTGATACCTCGATAAGTGCCTATCGAAGTATCCGGCAATGCAGAAAACTGAATGGCAACAACGCATAAAAAAACTCTGGTGGCTGATCTCAGGCGGGGCATGTACGTGGCTAAGCTAGATCGGCCATGGCTGGAAACTCCGTACAAAATGCAGGGCTTTCTACTTAATACGCAAAATGAAATTGATAAGCTCGCCAAGCATTGCAGCTATGTATACGTCGATATAGATAAAAGCAGCATTATCGAAGCTGACGATCGCAAGAGCGGCCCTGGAATGAACGACCTTTCTCAGAAGCAGCTACTGATTAATGCCAGGCCGAAACAGTACACCGATAGGGTCGAATTCAAAGAAGAGCTCCAAGAAGCCTATCGCAGCCACGAAGCACTGGGAAATGCGCTGAAAAGTTCGATGGAACTAGCCGCACAAAGCAGCAAGCTCAATATACCGACGATTGAAAAAGCGCTGCTGCCGATGGTAGACAGCGTGATCCGCAACCCCGATGCCTTTTCCTGGCTGACGATGATGAAAAGTCGCGGTAGCTATACCTATAATCACGCAATCAGCTGTGCAATCTGGGCAGCGGCCTTTGGACGAAATCTCGGGTTGCCGGTCAAGGATATTCAGTCGGTGTCGATGGGCGCGCTGTTGTTTGATCTGGGCAAGATACGTCTGCCGGAAAAATTGATCCTGAACCCGGAGAAATACAATTCGACTGAAATGAAACTGGTGCGTAAGCACGTCGACTACAGTATCGATATCCTCACCTCGGTTGACGGCATTAAAGCCGATGTGATGGCGATGGTTGCTACCCATCACGAAAGGCACGATGGCAGTGGTTATCCGCAAGGGCTGAAGGGCAACGAAATCCCCCTTTTCGGTAAGATGGCCGGGATTATCGATTGCTATGACGCGATCACCTCGGCCCGACCCTATGGGGAAGCAATGTCTCCACACGATACGGTGAAAATGCTGTATGACTGGAGTGATGTGCTGTTTCAGAAGGAATTGATCGAGCAGTTTATTCAGATGGTGGGAGTCTACCCGATAGGCACACTGGTCGAACTCAGCGATGGTCGCGTCGGGGTGGTTATCGCGCTGAACAAAACAAGGCGTTTGAGACCCCAGGTGATGATGCTGTTAAATGAAAGAAAGGAATTTTATTCGAAATTCGCAACGATCAATATGTACGAGGTGCTGCATTCAGAAGATGGAGAATCTCTGGATATCAAGAAAACTTTAGAGCCGGGAAAGTATGGAATTGACCCCGATCATTTCTATTTGTAGATGGAATAATGCTACCAAGTTTGATTAACGTCTCGCGGCGCAAGTCGCTACTGAAAAAGCTGGAAGAGTTGACTAGAGAGCATACCGCGGCTCACATCGATTTCGCGCTGGTCATGGTAAGTATCAGCAATTTCCGTCAGATAAATCTCAGCAATGGTTTTATTGCCGGAGATCTGATCCTGGAAGAATACTGCAAGCGGCTGCAAAGCCTGATTCGCCCGCAGGACAGCATCATGCGGGTAGGTAGTTCGGACTTTGTCATTTTCATCAAAAACATCGTCAACGAAGGGCATGCAACACTGGCAGCGGTCAAGTTGCTGGGGGGGTTAAAAGAACCCTTCACGGTTGGCAATAAAAGGCTCAAGGTGGGCACTAATATCGGTATTGCGTTGTTTCCCGATCATGGCCAGGATGAACTGGCCCTGCTCAGAAGTGCCGAGACAGCGCTGCTTGAATCTCGTCGGAATTTACCACCGTACAGCGTTTCCTCGTCAAAATATGACACGGACGATGCGACCACCTGGGATATCACCTCGGATCTGCAAAAAACCATCGATCTGGACCAGCTGGAAATGTTTTTTCAACCCCAGGTTTATCTGGAGACAGGACGAGTTTTCGGTGCCGAGGCATTGATCCGCTGGAAGCACCCGGAACATGGTTATATTCGGCCCGACTACTTTATTCCCATTGCGGAACAAAGCGACCTGATTTATGACATTACCAACTGGAGCATCAATGCAGTGTTGTGGTTGATGAAGGAGTGGCCCGAAATGTCCCAACCGCTAAAGGTTGCGATTAATCTGTCGCCGAAGATGTTCGAGTATCAGGGGCTGGTTGAGACGATAACCGAAGCCGCTAATCTGTTCGGTGTAAATGCCAGCCAGCTTACGCTGGAAATTACCGAAAGCGCATTGATGCGGGACATTTCGACCAGCATTCAATGCCTGCAGGATTTGAAAGATGAGGGTGTCAAGATTTCGATCGATGACTTTGGTACCGGCTATTCGTCGATGTCTTACTTTAAAAATATTCCCGCGCATGAACTGAAAATCGATTACTCCTTCGTTACCAATTTATTCGAGAATGCGATGGACAGGCATATTGTTGATTCGGTAACCAAGATGGCTCAAGGGTTCGGCCTTGTTGTCGTTGCCGAAGGGGTGGAGGACCAGAAAACCTATGATGAACTGAAAGCGATCGGCTGCGACGTAGCGCAGGGCTATTTTATCGGCAAGCCAATGCCGCAGGGAAAGTTTGTCGAATGGTTACAGCTGCATAACAATTATTCGAAAATACTCGAAGGTTAAATCCAGTGGCTACGTGTAGGAAGCGTAAACACCCAACATTTGGGGTCAGGCCTTAAATTCCACGTCTCGAGCCAGTTCCATTCAATAACTGTCTTTCTCGATTAATGTCAAATGTAAGGCCTGACCCCGAGTTGCTCGGACCCCGAGTTGCTCCGAGTTGCTGCGCGAGTTGTGCGAGTTGCCGATGCAGGTGGAATGGGCTTATATGTCGCTTATCAGCCATGTGATCAGGAATCAGTTTCAGAAGTCCAGTCAATGCGTTATCTTCAGAAAATCATCGATGCATTTTATGAGCCTGGGAAATTCTGGTTCGTGTTCAAACATCATGTGATTGTTACTATTGAAGGTGATGAATTTTGCGCCCGGAATCCGCGATGCCAGCAACTTACCCTCGGCAAGCGGTGCGACTGAATCTCCGATACAGTGCGCGATTAAAGTCGGTACATTGATCTCATCTAACAAATCGACGACATTGATCTCATCAAATATTTCGCGAAAACGAGCGATGTTTTCCGCGGGGCCACAAGTCCTCTGGAACTCGTTAAACCAGTTTGCTTCTTCGCGCGTGGCGTCAGGCATCATCAATGAGGTATAGGTTTGTCGGATGGCGGGATTAACATTGCCCCAGCTTTGTCGAATCAGCGTGACCAGGGCTTCGCTTTCGGCGGTCGTTTCAGGGCTATTGCGTTGCCGCCTTCCCCTGGGATAACCACCGTGCAGTATCAGATGTGATACCTTGTCGGGATGTCGACTGGCGTAGGCGATAGAAACCGCCGCGGCCTGTGAGGGGCCAAAAATGGCGACCTTTTCATGCTCATAGGCGGTGATGACGGCCTCCAGATCATCAACCATATTTTCGAACTCAATCTCGACATTGTCCCAGTCGGACATGCCGTTGCCGCGCTGGTCATAACGGATGAGTTCAAAGTCGTTTGCCAGGTAACGGATGTATTGCCCCCAGCCCGGGTTTTTCCAGTCTTCCTGCAGGTGAGTCATCCAGCTGCCGGTAATGACCAAAGGGTAGCCTGACCCGACCCGGGCGTGGGCGATACTGACGCCATCAACTGACCTGCAATATTTGACCGGGCTTTGATCCTCGAGGCCGATATTTACCGTACGCGTTGCGTTATCTGGTGCGGCTGTTGTATCCGTTGAGAGAACTGTAGCTTCGGCGATAAACTGGTAACCTCGGCCATGGACCGTTTTTATTATGGCCTGTTTGCTACCGCTGTCACCGACTACCCTGCGCGTGTCTTTTAATCTGGAACCCAGGGCTGCGTCGGTCACGACCTTTCCTTTCCAAAGATTTTCGAGCAATTCCTCCCGAGTTACAACTCGATCCCGATGCTTGATCAAGTAGGCCAGCAAGTCAAACACCAGCGGTTCCAGGGTTAACGTTTCATCGCCCTGCTTGAGCCGAAATTGATCGGTATCCAGCGTGAATTGATCGAACTGATAAATCATTTATCCAGGCGCTCAAGTTTCGACAGAAGGCCATCATGGCAAATATTCTGCTCCGCGTTAACGATATTATTACGCCAATTCCGGCTCCGTTATGAAATTGTCATAAACCGCGCATACTTTCGGCAGGCTTGCTTGCCGCTTTTACATCATAATTTGCCCATCTTGAACGATTCAATTCAAATAAACCTTTAGCGAAAAAATCGAGGTGGCTCCTATGTATCCAAGAATAACTCATATCTGCTTAAGTGTTGCTAACCTGGAAGCCAGCGTTCGTTTTTATCAGCGCTATTGCCAGATGGAAATAGTCGAAGATCGCTCCGACAATGGAAAGGGCTCGATATACTTGTCCGAGGCCGGCAGGAAAGCTGATTTAATATTGCAAATCAAAAGTGGAGGCGAGCATCAGACACTAGCCGAAAACGACGAGACCCACATTGGATTTTCGGTTGAATCCAGAGAGGTTGTTGACGTGCTTGCCAGCATGGCCCGAGCTGAAGGTATCGTGCTTTACGAACCCGAAGAATATCTGCCAAATGCTTATTTTTGCGGAATCAAGGATCCCAACGGGAATTGTGTTGAATTTGGTTTTGGCCAACATGCACCGCCTGTCAACTGACTATTGTATCGGTGACTTTGAGCAGCGATCGCCGGAAACGAAACAAACTTTATATCCTAAATTGAGAAAATCTGATGAGCAACGACATTCAATACCCGGATCATTTTATTACCAGATTGCACAGCATATGGGGTGAAGGGTTTATGTCGCCCGGCGGGCCAGAGGAAGTCGGCGAAATTGTCAGGGACCTGGACCTCGGTAGTAAAACAGTACTCGATATTGGATTTGGCACCGGTGGTCCTGCCATTGAATTAGCCAAAAAGCACCAGGCGGGGAAAGTAATCGGCATCGACGTTGAGCCGCAGCTGCGGGAGCGAGCCCTGGCGAATATTGAGCAATCCGGGGTATCCGATCGAATCGACCTGCGTATCGTCGAACCAGGACCTTTACCATTTGCTGACGAAAGCTTTGACGTTGTTTTCAGCAAGGATTCGATGGCTCACATCGAAGACAAGCAGGCGCTGTTTCTGGAGGTAAAGCGGGTGCTCAAGTCCGGTGGTGTTTTCGTAGCCAGCGACTGGTTGTCGGGCAGCGGCGAAGTCGCTGTGGCAGCGCTAAATGAGTTTCGGGACGTCTGCCATCTGGTTTTGCCCATGGCGACAGCGGCGGAAACCGAAAACATGCTGCTCGACGCCGGCTTTGAAAATACCAGTGCGCGTGATCGTAATGAATGGTACGCACCGCTTTGTGTGGCAGAAGTGGAGCGAATCGAGGGACCGCTCAGGGATCAGTTGATTAACGAAGTCGGGATCGAAATATATGATCATTGGCTCAAGGTCCGAACGGCGCTGGCAAAAGCGACAACTGTCGGGGGCTTGCGCCCGACTCATCTCAGAGCTTATAAACCGGGCAGTTCGACAATGTAATGCCTGTTGTGGAGTAGCCGCAAAAAATTTGGAGTCAGGCCTTCAATTCCACGTATCGGGCCAATTCCATTCAATAACTGCCTTTCTCGACTAATGTCAAATGTAAGGCCTGACCCCGAGTTTGAATGTAAGGCCTGACCCCGAGTTTGCGAGTTTGACCCCGAGTTGCTCGCAGAGGCGGCAAGTTGGTCGCATTGGATCCTAACGTCTGATGCTGGGGACCCCCGTGATGAGCTTCAAACTTGTTAAAATCAGACCCAGCGGACAAAGGCGGACAAAGGCGGACAAAGGCGGACAAAGGTACACACGCTGGCCTGAAAATGTTCGACAAGATGGACTGGACACCTGGGCGCTCAGCCGCTCAAGCCCTGGTGATGCAATCGAAAACAGCAAAAGATCAACGGCGCAATTGCTAAAAGGCAGGAATGCACCATAAATTAGTATATTAGTTGATGCTAATCAACTCGGCTGCATTCGAACTCGAATACTCTGCAACAAGATTTTTAAACATAATTTTTTTGCAGAGGAATATACTGATATGAAAACTCCCTCGAGCCCCGTTCGCCGGGCATTATTGGCAGCCTCCCTGGCCGGGCTGTTTGCCGCACCGGCCGGAGCGGCGACCATTACTGTCGACACCAGTGCCGACAACATCGCCCCTGACGGTTTATGCTCGCTGCGTGAAGCAGTGATTGCCGCGAACACCAACACGCCTTCGACTGGTCCGGCCGGGGAGTGCGTGGCCGGGGAACCCTTGCCGACGGTTGACACCATCAGCATCCCGGCCAATACCTACAACCTGACGATAGCGCCCAACCCCGACAACACCACGCTGAATGGCACCGACCCCTACTCTGTCGGTGAATACACGCTCACATGGGATGCTGGCAAGAACGCATTTGTCGCCGCTGTGGCGCCGGATGCCAGCGACGGCGATCTTGATATCACGGAGAGCGTCAACCTGGTCGGCGCCGATGCGAGCACGACCATTGTCGATGCCGGCTGGATACCGAGCGCTGCCGTAAACGACCCCACCGTGGATCCGAATGCTGGTGCTACCGCTGGCCTCGGCGACCGGGTTTTCCACGTAGTCACCGACGTGATTGGGGACGTCGACGTGCAGATGTCGAACCTGACAGTGAAGGGCGGCCAGACGCCAGAGGTCACCGGCCTGGATCGCACGGGTGTCGCCGTGTATAACCTGCGCTTCAACGGTGGCGGTGTCGCTGTCGGCACCGCTGCCGGCACTTACGATCCGACTGACACGGCAACCGGCGCGAAGCCGGTGATCGTGTCGGGCATACCTGGTCCGACTTATACGCTAGGCCTGTCGAATGTAGTTATCACCCAGAATTATTCGGGTGACGGTGGTGGCCTCTATAATGGCGGTACGACGACTGCCGATAGGATCATTATTCGTGGCAACCACGGCTACGCGAACGGCGGCGGTATCTATAACGATGGCGGCCTGACGCTCACCAACAGCACTATCGATGGCAACGGCGCCGAGGGCGGTGGTGGTATCTTCGACACCGGTACCGGTACGCGCAGTATTTCCGGCTCGACGCTAAGCGACAATGGCGCGGTCGGCGGCGGCGGCTACAACGGCCGTTCCGGCATTTCCATGACCATGACGAACAGCACGGTGAGCGGTAATATCGCCGTCGACATGGGTGGCGGTCTGCTCACCAACGGTGGGCTCAACCTGGTGCACGTGACCGTGGCGAACAATAACACCACATCTGACTCTCCAACTGCTGGCGGCGGCATAATGACCTTTCCTTCCGGGGGCCTGAATGTCGATCTGCGTGGCGTCCTGCTGAACAACAATCTTGCCGGGTTGACTACGTCAGGCATTATTGACTGCGGGGCCGTGGGTAGCGGGATAACCCTAACCTCGTCGGGATATAACCTGAGCCACGACACCAGTTGCGGACTTACGGACACGACTGATATTCCGGGCGTCGATGCGATGTTGCTCACGCTTGCCGCCAACGGCGGGCCGACCCTGACGCATGCGCTGCCCGCCAGCAGCATGGCTGTCGATAACGGTGGCATGCGGGGTGCCACCACGGTCGATCAACGCGGCGTGGCCCGCGGCATCCTGACGGATATCGGGGCTTACGAGTACGTTGCCAAGGATGACGATGACGATGACGATGACGATGACGGCGGTAATTGCTTTATTGCCACGGCGGCTTACGGCTCCTATCTCGATCCAAAGGTAAAAGTACTGCGTGATTTCAGGGACGAATACCTGCTGACGAATTCCCTGGGAACCGAACTGGTCGGATTCTATTACCGTAACTCACCGCCGCTGGCCGACTACATTCGTGAGCGCGAAACGCTCAGGTCAGTTGTGCGCTCACTGCTGACGGTTGTCGTTTATGCGGTCGAATATCCAGTTCCAGCGCTGTTATCGTTATTCCTCCTGGTGGCACTGACGAGACGTGGTATCAAAGCCGCTCGCAATAGTGCTAATACAGGTTCAATAATGGCTTAAATCCGGACATTGGTGTCCGGTTCTGACCCGAAGGTCGCCGCTGGTAGCGGGTTATGCAGTGTCTGTTGCGGGAAATATAGACGTGCAGGCTCCATAAACCAGCGGCGGCTGACGCGGCCCCAGAGGTAAACAGAAGGATACATCGATGAATGGGGATTCGCACGCGTACGCATCCCCGGCAGTTTCAGCACTAAACTGTCGTAGTTTCTTTCCTTTGGCCTCCAGGCCCGACGTTCTCGAGCTGACTGGATTTCTCCAGTTCGCCGCAGTCGCTAACCCGGACACACACAGACCCTCGCGGCGTAATTTGACATTAGCTGATGCAATTGCGATTCAAGACGCCAAAGCCTTCGTGCCCTTTTCCAATATCAGTTGTCGCAATCGCCCGACTCGCCGAGGATTCGATGTCCCGATACATTGGCTTGTTACGACCACCCATTGAAACAACAGCACAATCTCGAAAACAGCAATCCAACTTATTAATTACAACCCGCAAACCGGCTCCGGAGCATGTATTCGGTGATTTCCCATCGATAACTGGGTTCTGATGCTGATGACTGCCCCAGCTGTGCGCGCTTAAACACATGGGCATGAACCCGCAATATTAAATGGACGGGCAGCTGAAATATTCTGTTGCCTGGCCGGGCTTCCAGACTATTGCCGTAAAGGAAACTGCAAAAGATTACATAAAGCAATATCGAAAAATAGAATCGCACTAAATTAGAATATTAGTTGATACTAATCAATAACTGACTAACTCATTGGGATATTCTGTTTCTATGAGATTTTTATTTTGGAAATTTATTGAATTTTTTAGGGAGATACCAGTGAGCAACGTAGCTAATTCCAATGCCACGCCGTGTGTGAAATTTATCCATTGTCCAGGGGATTATCATGAATAAGACTTTGTTAAACCATAAAATTTCTGTTTCTGGTTTTATTCTTGCGGTTGGCTTCTTCATCTGGGTTGGCCTGGGATTGCAGGGCTGTGGTGGAGGAGACGGCTTATTCAAGAATCTGACCATGTGCGGCGCCGACCAGGAGGCTTTCCTGAACAGCCAGTCTCGCATTGGCGGTTCGTCGACCGTTGTAACCCTGCTGGAGCCCGGGAGTAACTGGACTCTCTACAACGTAGCCAATGAGCTGAGAGCCACCCAGGTTGGTATTACGGAAACTGCCAAATACACCCTGGCGGTCGATGGCTTCATTCAGGATATCGATGTGGTTGAGTACCCGGCAAGTTCCGGAATTCTTTATGCACTTTTAGCCATGGGTGACAAGGGAATCGCGGTGGTTAATGTCACCGATCCCAGCAACATGCTGTTCCATTCCCGGGTGCACGTTAACTATGAGCAAACCGGTATCTTCTGGGCTGATGGTGGTGGTAACGTTTCCGAGGAGAACATTATTTCTGGTGTTCATGCGCCTATCTCTTCACTCGAAATTTATACCGATGGCAGCGACACGAAGCACCTGTTGATCGCAAATCAAGCTTACGGATTACACAAGACCCTGCTGTCAAATCTTTTTGATGAGGTAGTTGGACGGGAGGCAGATGGTACTTTAAAGATCGACTTTGAGACCTACACCTTGCAGTACGCGGGTGAGAATCCCTGGGGTGGGCCTGAGTCTATGAAGTTATACATAGATGGTACCGATCAGGGCAAGTTATTTGTTGCCATGGGGTATCTGGGCCTGGGTATTTTTGATCCCGAGACGCTAGGCACTACCGGGATCGGGGCGACCGCGGCTGACGACCAGATTGGCGGCTATAACCTGTATACCGCTACCGACTCGAAGGAAGACTGGTTCGTTAATGCTGATGGCTCAAATCTGGACCCGGCTACGCAAGTTCAAACGGGCGTTTCCGGGGGCGGCGGGGAAGGTGTCACCTGGGAGTGTCTCGACAAATGTCTCGACGATTTTACCGGTATGCCCGATTACCGGCAGGCCGCTTATGAAATCACCGTGGTATGGCACGATAAAAACCCCGACGATCAGCCTGCGCCCTGGGCCGCATTCGATCGTTATGGCAAGTTTTACTACAAGGCGCGCACAGTTGATGTAGCCACATTTGGCGGGCAAACAATAGCCTACGTCGCCTACGCCCTCGGTGGCCTGCAGGCGGTTGATGTCACCGGCTACAAGACCGCTACTCCAGGGGCCGGCTATCTCGATCTCGATGGCAAGCGCCTGGGATACGCACCAGCCGTGCCGGCGAATGGTCCGGATTCACCGACCGGCGCCCAGTCCAAGAGCCTGTTTCCCTACTTTGGCGCGGGCATGCTCAAGGAATCCGGCATTGTCGACGTCAAAGTGGATGTAGACGGTAACCGGGTCTTTTTCTCAGATCATTTTGCCGGCCTGGTAGCGATCGAGAATGCCGATACCCCACAAAACTGGCATGGCCCGAACGGCTCCGAGACTTATGACAACGACACCCTGCCAGGACCAGGCGCAGGGCCCGGCGGCGCTTCTTTACTGGGTGATCACTGGCCGGATTATGAATTCGTCACTTCGTATGACATGGCGCCTTTTGATCCGACTGATAATGAATCGCTGCCCTCGTGGTTATATGAAAGCCCGACATTACTGTTGTCCGGCGAAGTCAGTGGCCATGGCAACTCGTTCTTGTTGATGCCAACCAGGGACCTTGCAAATCCGAACCAGATCGACGTTGTCATGGCGTCCGGTGGCGGCGGCATCAGCTTTATCGACGTTACGGGCCTGGACGGAACCCCCACTGAAGCGGGTATCGTGGATCCCCTGGTGCATATGTCTACGACTGACGAGATATTCAGGGAATACGATGGGTCACTTAGTCTCGACGGTCTTTCTGTCGGTCATGCGGCCGGAGTTGCTGTTTATCGCGACAAGCTGTTTCTTGCCGATGGTCCGCATGGCATGACGGTATGGCAAATTGCCGATGCTGAAAAATGCCTGCCAATCGATGACATATACCTGGTCGCCAATACGCTACAGGATGAATATCCGGTAGACGATATCAACCCGACGCCGCATGCCCATGACGTCGTGCTTGATACGGTGAATCAGAAGGCGTACGTGCTATCACAGAGCCGGGGTTTGCGCCGGGTCGATACCGCTGCCAGCAACACGGGAGAAATACCGGTATTACTGCAGACCGAACTGTCCGATATCTATGAACACAACACAGACGATGGTGAGAGTGTCGGCGGCTTGAAGATGCAGGATCATGCCTATGATGTTGCGCTCGATAGCAACCTCGCCTTTGTCGCCGATGGCAGTAACGGTCTCACCGTATACGATATCGGTCAGGCTCCGACCGTTGTGGTTGGCAATGTCGGTGGCACAACCAGGGCCAAGCCAGAACTCGGACATGCGACGGCAGTCAAGCTGTGGCGTGATGCCGAAAATGGCAGGAAGTATGCATTCGTGGCATCAGGGCATGCGGGGATAGGCGTTGTCGATGTGACCGATGCGGCCAACATGGTGTTGATCAAGGTTTTTGAACCCATTAAAACTGAATACCATGAAGAGCTTGATGGCTCGTTATCGGCACAATACAACAAGGCAGATGGCAAGAGTGTTGATGTGCTGATTGTCGATGATCACGCCTATTTCACTTACGACAGTTTCGGTGTGCTGGCCTACAGGATTGTCGATCTCGTCAAGCCGCTGCCGGCAGGAATGGATCCAACCGATATCTGGGAACGCGGTGAAATTGGCGAACGCCCGGTAGCGGTAGCGCGATTCAAACTACAGGATCCGACCCTTTCTGGCAGTGCCGATCTGGCTGACCTGGGCGGTGGCGCACAGGGCATGTTTTTCCAGAATGCCCGGGGAAAGCATTTCTTTTATGTCGCCTATGACTCTGCGGGTGTTGCCAAAATAGACTGGACCGATGTTGCCAACCCGGTGCTGGTACAGCATGCCGATACGGCTGGAAACGCATCCGATGTCGAAGTTGCCAGCGCCCGTGTCTTTGTCGCTGACGGCGGCGGCGGCCTCGTGATAATCAAGTAAGCGGATATAACAGGAATATATTTATGAAAAACAAATTGATATCGATAACGGTGGCGGGTTCGTTGTGCCTGGTAACAGGAAGCGGAATCGCCGGTACCGCAGGTGAAAACTATTTTGGTCTTCAATATGGCTATGGAAATTATGACGAAGAGGGTATTTCAGAGACCTATGAGCCGACTTTATTAGTAGGCCGTTTTGGTCGATTTCTGACACCAAATTTTACTATTGAAGGCCGCCTCGGGACCGGCCTGGACGATGACACTCACATGCTGCCGGCGTTCCAGAATCGTGATGCCACCCTGGAAATGGATAACATGTTCGGCCTTTATGGCACCGGCCATTTCAACTTCACCGAGTCATCTTCGATATACGGTGTGCTGGGTGTCAGCCAGGTAAAACTCACAGCGAGCCTGCCAGATTTTCCCGGGCTCAAGTCGCAGGAGGAAAATTCGAGTGTCTCCTACGGTATTGGCGTCGATATTGGCATCGGTAGCCGATGGTCGTTGAATGTCGAATACATTCGATATCTCGACAAGGATGATTTCGACCTTGACGTGGGGAGTGTCGGTGCAAGCTTCGAATTTTGACGCGGGTGGCTGCTAATTATCCTGTCGCGCAGCGCAGATAGTTGCCAACTTATTGAGGGTAAAAACAACAATAAGCAGCAATTAGAATTTTCGAACAGCCAGCTTGCTGGCAGCGACTTTACAACTCATAGGCGAGAAAATCGATGATGAAAAAGTTTGTTACCTATCTGATTCTCAGTTTGCTGCTGTGCACGTCAATTGTATGGGGCATCGAACAGTTAAGCCTGTCAGCGCCAATCGTACTTTCGACCCAGGAGCCCGATCTGGACAGCGCGTATAAAAGCAAGATAGTGCGCACGCCCGCGGGGGCTTTGGTGGTCGTCTATGGCGACTCTGTCGAAAATGACCCGTCGCACTATGTGTACGACGCCAAGAATGCCGACCTGAGACCGGCGCGAGACGTTTTCATCACCGTTTGCGACAGTGCAAATAGTGACTGCAGCGTCAAAGCCAACTGGACTACCCCGATCAATATCTCGAATACCGCACTGAGTTTCAGCATGCAAACGGACTGGAACGGTGACGGCAATCGAACCGCCTACTATGGCGACTCCGATAACCCGCATATTTTCTCCAGCGGCGATCACGTCGTCGTGACCTGGGTTGATAAATTCTGTGGTAGCGGCGCACAACGCAGCGTGACTTACGATGAATTGGGTAATCGGGAAATTGCGATGAGCTGTGTGTACGCGGCTCATGCCAGCAGCGGTTATTCCGCACCCGGCGACTGGACGGTTGATCGCCTTTCCGATGGATCTCGCGATGCGAAACAGGACGTTAGCAAGGGCTTGAGCAATGGCAACTGGGCAATCACCTGGCAGGAAGACCCGCTGGGCCTGCAGCCCGGTGAAGCTGAGGGACCCGGAGACGGCAGCTCCGGCGCCAAAACCAGCAATGGCACCGACATCTGGTATACCTATGCGGCTGATGTCTCCAGTGCCGATGTCGACATCGGGGTTTGGAAAACGCCGGTCCGTGTTACCAATAATCAGACAGGTTTTGGATTACCGCCGGATTCCACCAATCCGGTCAAAGATGCTGACGGGGTTTCGGTGGATGCAGGTGAAATCGAAACCGGGGACGTGGGTGCTTCACGGGCAAACATGAGCCTGGTTGGCGGCTCGAATCCACCGAATACAATAATCGCGTACGAAGAGACCAAGGGCTCCGCCGGGTTGAGTCAGGGCAAATTCGTGCGCTACCACGCGTTTCCCTACAGTGTCCCTCCGACAACGGAAAGCGATAGAGCCGGATGTATTGTCAGCGATCCGCTAGAGGGGGCGCGGAGGGCGCGATTCGTCGCGCAAACAAAACCGGCCAGCGGCAGCGGCATTCGGTTTGCGTTATTCTGGCGCCAGGGTTTGTACGATCAGGGCGGGCCGGCAGATATCATGCTGCGCATTGGTTACTCTGCGGGTACTGGCTCGACCGGGTTACATCCTGCAGACCTGGATCCGCCGGTCGATCCCAACTGCTATGCGTTGGACTATACGTCCGCCGCAAATCTTGGCAATTCGGCGCCATTGAATATGAGCAGCCAAACGCTTACCGCAACGAATGCCAATCTATCGGATTCCTCCGAGGCGAATGCCCTGGAGAATGCGCGCGCGCATCGCGCCGTGTTGCGCGGTAATGATTTGTATGTCGGTTACATCTATACCCAGGATGGCCGTGTTGCGGAAGCTACGGACCAGGTGAATTATAATTTCTTCGTGCGTCGCTTCAATGCCGCTAACGGCGTCTGGGGAAGCCCGGTCAACTTATCCAGGTTTAATTACACTCGCAGAAATGTTCTGGAACCCCGCTTGGTAGGAATGCCAGGTAACGGGCCGGGATGCACTGACCCCACTAATA
>JAJDOF010000030.1 GCA_022340305.1 Gammaproteobacteria bacterium | reverse complement strand
CTTTGTCACCGCGCTGCTGGCGAGCGTCTTCGGCACCATGGCCGCGCTCGGCCTGCAGCAGTTCAAGGGCCGCCTGCGCGTGCTGTTCGACGCCGCGATCTACGTTGCGATCATGATCCCCGGCATCGTCATCGGCATCGCCACATTGATTGCGCTGGTGACCGCGTTCGGGTACCTGAACCCGGCGCTGGCGGCGGGCTGGCCTGAATGGCTCGGCGACGCGCCGCGGCTCAAAATGGGCCGCGTATCGCTGATAGCAGCGCACACGATGTTCACGATGGCGCTGGTGATCGTCATCGTCCGCGCGCGCATCGACGGCATGGACCGCACCCTGATCGAAGCCTCGGCCGACCTCTACGCGACCCCGATGGGCACCTTCCGGCAGGTGACGCTGCCGCAGATTTTCCCGGCCGTACTGGCTGGCTTCCTGCTGAGCTTCACCTTCAGCTTCGACGACTTCATCATCGCGTTTTTCGTCGCCGGCTCGGAAACCACGCTGCCGATTTACGTGTTCTCGTCGATCCGCCGCGGCGTTACGCCCGAGATCAACGCCATCGGCACGATGGTGCTCGCCGTTTCGCTCAGCTTGCTGATCGCCGCACAGGTCATGTTGCGCCGGCGCGATCGGCCCGCCCGGGCAGAATCGTAATAGCGACGCCTGCGGGCACGCGCATAAGCAAATGAAAACTGGTTGGCATATAATGGCCCGTCCACCCACAAAAGACATTCCATACCGGAGGAGCAAGCCATGGCCGCTTACATGATCTTTACCCACAAGGTGACCGACGCCGACACGCTGAACAACGACTACCTGCCCAAGGCCGTCGAATCGCTGGGGCCCTACGCTCCGGAAATCTGCGTTGTCGACGAAAACGTCGAAATTTTCGAAGGCGACTCCGACGATACCCGCACCGTGGTGCTGAAATTCAAGGACCGGGACGAAGCGAAGCGATGGTACAGCTCGCCCGAGTACCAGGCCATCGTCAACCTGCGGCTGGATTCCGTTACCGGCGCCAGGGGAGTGCTCTGCGACAGCTTCGAGGGATAGCGCACCCCCGGCTGACTCGCCGGGCGCCTGACCGAGCGGCGGGCGCTTGCGCACAATCGGGGTCAGGCCTTACATCCCACATCGTTATGATTAGCTGAGTCAAATGTAAGGCCTGACCCCGTATTACGATCAAACAGCTGCTCGAGATGGGCGTACGCGCCGAACAGCAAGCCCTGGCAAAGTGGGGGCTCAACTATGTAATCGATGAATACCTGCCGCGCAAACTCGAGGACAGGAGCAGGTTTCTACCCTGGCAGCGGAAGCCGGCGTCAGGGGCGTCGGAGTGAAATCAGAAATCAGGGGGACAAACCACATCTATTCCTTTCGCTCTATGAAAATAAACCTGGCCTGCCTCCGACGTATTATCTGGCCCGGCCACGGGATAGGTAGCGATATGCGAAATACACGAAAACCAGAGTAAAAAATCCCAGCGCCATGGCAAGTTGGGTATAGGTTATCGATGGCCTGTCATGGAAAATGACCGGTGGCCCCTCGGCAAAAATGTTTCTGGCCACTCGTTGGATATCCGCGGCAGTCAGGGCGGCTATCGCCTCTTCTTCCCTGACCAGGGCACCTTGCGCTTCAATTTCATGAAGCGATACTTGATAGTAATCCGCAATTGCGCTGTTTGATTCGAAACCCCTGGCAATCGACATTAACAACTTGCTCTTTACCAGTGCCAGCGCCTCATCGTCTATGGGTTCATTTACCAGTCGATCAATCTCCTGCCGGATCAGGGCAATAACCTCGTCGATAGTCTCCAGCTCAGAATCAGCGTAGGCATACCAGACATTCACATTCGAATAGCTTACGGTGTCGATAGCGGCCGAATACGACAGCCCCTCTTCAAGGCGCAGCTTCTTGTATAACCTGTCCGATAAATATTTTTCGATAAACCACCTGGGGTAATAATCCGGGGAACGCGACCCACCCGTTGCATACGCTATTCCTACCACTGCCTCATTGTCAATTAATGGCGACAGAGTGCTGGTCAGGGTCAGTTTTTCAGTAACAGGTTTTGGATCGGATAGCGCTCGTTGATTAGTTTCGCCTGGGTTAATGGTCCCAAACGTCGAGACAATAAGGTCTTTCATTGATACCGAATCAAAATCGCCTACGACAATCAAGGTCATGTTGCTGGCAACGTAATATCGCTCATAGGCGTCAAGGACATCCGCTCTGCCAATGTCATCCGCGGTCTCGATTTCCTTGCATGCATAAGTTGTTCCATCCACCAGCACGTCGTGAGCTAGCCCGCTGCCAGACCTTCCCATGCCCAGTTCTCTGTACCAGTTTTCAACGATCGAAGGCTTTCCTCCAGCCTCGCGATGAATAATGTCTCTACTTCGATCGACATTCTCAGGAGTTACCTGTGAATCGGTGATGATCGCGTGGAGTATCTCCAGGCCCAATGGCGCGTGCAGGCTGAAGATATCCAGTTCATAGTCGGTGCTTTCTTCCCGAGTGTACGCGTTCCACGAACCACCATGCTCCTCTACGAGATCATCCAGTTCCGATTCCGTATACAGGGAAGTGCCATTGAACAACAAATGCTCGAGAAAATGCGGGGTTTCTTTCTGGCCGCATGGGTAATCGGCCTGCCCGACATTGACGACCACCCGGTATGACACCGACCTCGCCTGATGGCGCTCCTTGAGTAAAACACGCAACCCATTGGGTAACTGATAATACTCAACGTCATACAACCCGGGCGGCGTGTATTCACCTGCTGACAAATGTGCGCAGGTAATCGATGCAAAAGTTAACACGCAAACACGCATGATTCCGTTTAGACGCTTTGAAATAAAGGCCAGGGTCATTATCGAATCCTTTGCTCGAAACCATGAGTAATGTAATAAGGAAGGTAAGTATCAAGGGCTTTATAGCTCACTGGGTGAGCCATGTGTCCTTGTTTACAGGCTTTAATTGATTCAGTTTCGACTGCGTCACACTTTAGAAATGATGTGCACAAATCAAGGGATACAGCCTGAAAAGAAATTGGTAAGAAATTGGGGTCAAGAAATTGGGGTCAGGCCTTACATCTCACAACCATTGTAAGAAATTGGGGTCAGGCCTTACATCTCACAACCATTGTGAATAGCTGTGTCAAATGTAAGGCCTGACCCCGTATTTGCAGGTTCAAAGGTCTCAGCCCTGGCTCACGAGATACTGGATGCTAAGCGCAGCGGTGATCAGTGAGCATATGGCGCGCAGGTGGTTCCACCTCGTCCAGTGGACGAAATAGTGGTTCCAGGCCTCGGCCCTGCTGCTGTCGTCGACGCCGGCCGCTGCCAGGCGGTTGTTGAGCGGTACGTTGAACAGGGCCGTACACAAAAACATGCCCACCACGTAGATGAGCCCTGCCGCAAAAAGCCACCAGCGACCCGCGAGATCGGCAGCGAACAGGGCATACCCGGCCAAGGCGGCGTAAAGCAGAGTCGAGCCGAAGAACAAGGTCATGAACCACGAGCGCAGGATGACTTCGTTGACGGTGTTCATTGCGCCTGTCGCCTTTACGATGCCGAGCTGATCGAACGAACGCATGATGAAGGTGGAGAAAGCAAAGTAAACGCCGGCCATGACGCCCGCACTAAGCGATGCGATAAAAAGCGGAAGCGCGATTATGGAGTTGAGCATCATGCGCCCCTCCGAGCCGGCATCCGACGGACCGTCAGAACGGCCAGGCACGCCAGGCCAACAACGCCCTCAAGCGCGGCCGCCTGCACCAGGCCCGCCGCGGGGACGCCGTCTAATGCCATGCTCACGAAGCGAGAGCCGGCATAAGACAGGTAGATCAGTGCGGCGAGCCACAAAGCCGTATCGGCCTGGTTGTGCACGAAGATGGCACCGATCATGAACAGGCCGGCCGCGAGCAGAAGCCCGGCCGGCGCCTTGAGTTCGTTGAGCAGGCTCGGGTTCGTGCCGAGTTCGATACTATTCGACGCGTAAAAGTCGACCGGTGATGCAATGATAAATGTGCCGATCAGGATTAGCATTGCGCCCGCCACGAGCAGGAGTACTGACCTGGTTTTTGCCAGTTTGGTTTTCATCTCGGTTCTCCAGAAAAATGCTTGATGCTTGAAAATACTTCAGGCCCGCTGTTGCATGCCGCTTCGGTCCCAGGTGCCGGCCGCCATAACCTTGCGCAGGTACTCGGTAAAATCCGTCGCCGGGCGACCGAGTGCTTCCTCGACACCAGCGGTCGGGCTCGAATTACGACCGTCGAGAACCACCGCGAACAGTTCGCGCATCAGCCATAACAATTCGTCCGGCGCACCCTCGGCGCGCATCCCTTCGATAAAGCTCTCGATTGGAATCCGCGTGAATTTCACCGGATAGCCGGTCGCCTCGGAGATCGCCGCTACGCACTCGGCGAATGTCAAGGCATGTGGACCGCTGACTGCGAACACACGATTGCGCAGCTCGGGGCGGGTCAGCGTCGCGACCGCAACATCGGCGATGTCATCGACGTCGACGAAGGGTTCGACGATAGCGCCTGCCGGCAGCATCAACTCGCCGTTCAAAATCCCCTCGATCATGAAGCTCTCGCTGAAGTTCTGCATGAACCAGTTGGCGCGAACAACGTTCCAGTCGAGCCCACTTTCCTCGAGCACTAGTTCGGCGCGCCGGGCGCCGGCTTCTCCGCGGCCGGACAGCAGGACCAGGTGCTGCAAACCCAGTTCGGCAGCCAACGCGACCAGGTCTCGAATGGACTGCTCGGCACTCGGTATTGCAAGATCGGGATGAAAAGTGATGTAAGCGGAGCGGGTTCCGGCCAGGGCTTCGTGCCAGTTGCCCTGGTCTTCCCAATCGAAGCCGGGTTCGGTCGAACGCGATACGCCGCGAGTGGCGTAGCCCAGCGCTCGTAACCGTTGCTCGACCCGCAGGCCGGTTTTGCCATTTTTGCCGATGATCAGTATGGGTGAATTTTTCATGTTTCCAGTCTCCTGTTCAGTTTTATCAACAATGGGTCAAGCGATTCACTTGCCGACGCAGGGCATTCTGGATCGAAATTTCTGGATTTAAAATCACATAAAATCTAGTATTCTTAACTTATTGTCCAAAAATGCTCGAAACTCATGGTTGACTCTCAACCGGTAACGCCGCGTACCGACCCGGAGCTGCCGCCAAGCTCCGATCCGCTCAGCGAGGTACTGCAGCTACTGCAATTGAACGGCGTGCTGTACTGCAATGCGGAATTGACCGACCCCTGGGGTATCGAGGTGCCGGAACTACCGGGCGTGATGAACGTGGAAGTGGTGACGTCGGGGCACTGCTGGCTCGAACTGGAGGGCGAAGCACCGGTGTTCATGCCGGAAGGCAGCCTGGTGCTGATCCCGCGTGGCCGGCGGCACAAACTGCGAGGCAATCCGGGCGACAAGACCATCCGGCTCGAAAACATTCCTGTCGAACGGATCGGGGACCGCTTCGAGGACATACGCTTCGGCGGGGGAGGACGATTGACCCAGGTGACTTATTACGGTGTGCGTTTTGATCCCTATCTCGCCGATCGCCTGGTCCGGCTGCTGCCCGAAACGTTGCAGCTGCGCACCCACATGGATGACGACAGTTGGTTGCACAGCACGATTCGTTTCATCGCACAGGAGGCGCGCCGACGCCAGCCCGGCAGTGAAACCGTGATCACCCGGCTCGCCGATATTCTGGTGATCCAGGCGATCCGGACCTGGATCGATAGCGTGCGTGAAGAAGACCAGGGCTGGATCGCCGCGCTACATGACCGCCAGATTGGCAAGGCGATGTCGCTGATGCATCGTCAGCCCGAGCAGGACTGGCGCGTCGAGTCGCTTGCACGTGAAGCCGGCATGTCACGATCAGGATTCTCGGCCCGTTTTACCGCGTTGGTGGGGGAATCCGTATTACAGTATCTCACCGGGCTGCGCATGCAGCTTGCACATCGCGAGTTACGCCAAACCTCGGACAGCCTCGCCAAAATTGCCGAACGTGTGGGCTACCAGTCCGAACCCGCGTTCAACCGCGCCTTCAAGCGTGTGGTGGGCATGCCGCCGGGTGCCGTGCGCAAACTGCATGCACAACAATAAATGGGGAATAAGGTGACAGTCATCTTATTTTATTCGAAAACAGCGGCCTCGACCTGCAGATACACATGCGACAAGTCACGCTTGAGCTTATCGTCGAGCCCAGGATAAAAGGGCCTGAACTGCGCCAACGCCGCGCTGACCTGGGGCTGCATTTCGAAATCGCTGAGACCCTCGTCGATACCGGCTTCGACCGCCAGCCACAATTCGCGGAGTAGCGCATGCAGCCGGTCGATGCCCGAGACATCGGTGACCGCGCCGTGACCTGGAATGACCACCCGTGGTTGCAGTTGCTTTAACTCGGCCAGCGTCTCTATCCATTGCTTCAGATCGCCGGCATTGGTCGAGGGCATGCGATCGGAGTAAACCACGTCCCCGGCGATCAGGACTTCTTCACGCGGCAACCACAGCATCAAATCGCCCGGCGAATGACTGCCACCGGAAAGCATCATAAGAACAGGTACCCCGCCAAACAATAACTCCGCCGCCTGCTCGACCTTTCGATTGGGTGCCAGGATTTCGGAATTGCCCGTGATACCACCGGTCATCGCGTTGAATCGGTTGACCCAGCCGATGCCATCCGCCTCGATGACTTCGGCGACCCCGGCCCCGGCAAAAATCTGCTCGACACTATCAGCGAAAGCCGCGTTACCGAGCCAGTGGTCACCATGGGCGTGCGAATTGACGATCCAGCGCACCGGCTGCGACGTGACCCTGGCGATGGTTTCCCTGATCGCGTGCCCGATACCGACCGAGCTGCCACTGTCGAACAACAGCACGCCCGCATCGGTCACGACGAAGGCACTGTTCGAATTCCAGCCGCCATTTTCGGCATTGGGGAGGTCCCGCGTTGGCGTAATAATCGCATAAACCTGTGCCGACACGGCACGGGCCTCCATCGAATAATCAAATTCCGCGTAAGCGAACCCCGGCACGGAGAACACTATCGAAAGCAAAAGTAACAGACGGCACATCCATCGATCATAAACAAACTCGAGCGCAAGCGCAGCATCGAAGTCCAACGGAATAACCAGGAGTCACCGACCGAACCAGGGGAGGTCCAGACCAGGTTTAGCGTTATTAGAGCGTTATAGCGTTATTAGGGGACAGACCACGATTAAATCGTTCCCGATTCGAACGGCGAAATAGACGTGGTCTGTCCCCTGATATGCGTCATAGCCGCGAAAGCGGCGGTTCGCCGTCCTCAGGTAAATGCGATCCAGGCCTGACCCCTTTGTTCTGGATATCTGCGAAAACAGCTCTTATACTCGTCGCCCTCCAACACCGATGAGGGTTGTACCAGCCACCCATTGGCTGGCCTGGCCCGACATTTTCCGCTGACGCGAAATCGCCGGGCCATGGCTTCGCGTTTCGGTGAGGGACTATTCCAGACTCCCGTAGCTCTCTACTCCCAGGCGCCTCATATGTCGGATTCCAACGACCATCACAGCTTTCCGGCAGTTGCCGTCGCGCTGATCATCGCCACCGGCGCTGTCCTCGCTGGCATGGATGCGTTCGCAAAATTCCTCGCGCTGGAGGTGCCCATCATCATGGTGCTGTGGGGGCGATA
>JAJDOF010000163.1 GCA_022340305.1 Gammaproteobacteria bacterium | reverse complement strand
GAAAATGAAAATTATCCTCGCCGGACCTGGAACCGGCTGAAATGGCGGACATAAAACGCAGCGCACTGATGCCTTACCCGGCCCGGGTCATGTACGATATCGTCAACGATGTCGAACGCTATCCCGAATTTCTCCCGTGGTGCGGCGGGGTAAAGCTGCAACAGGTGAGCGAAACCTCGATGGAGGCGTCAATCCTGATGCAGGCCGCCGGATTGAATCACTGGTTCAAGACGCGAAATCACATGGTGCCGGGTGAGTCCATCGAAATTGCCCTGCTGGAAGGGCCGTTTAGCCGCCTGGAGGGATATTGGCGTTTTACCCCGATCGATACCGATGGCTGTAAAATCGAGTTGATGCTGCAATTCGAAATCAAGCACAGCCTGGCGGCGGCAATCATCAAGCCCGCGTTTACCCGGATTGCCAACACCATGGTCGAATCCTTCTGCCAGCGGGCGCAGGATCTGCTCGAGCCCGGGACATGAAACCTGAAATCCTGGTCGAAGTCGCCTACGCGACCCCGCAAAAACAGGTCATCCTGGAATACACTGTCGAGGCGGGCAGCACGGCACGAGCGGTTGTCCTCGACAGTGCCATCGACCAGCAGTTTGCAGAAATCGACCTGGATAACTGTGATATCGGCGTGTTTGGCAAAGCGGTAGCAGACGATTACGAGTTGAGCGACGGCGATCGCATCGAAATTTACCGGCCGTTGATTGCAGATCCGAAAGAGGTGCGTCGGCAGCGTGCCGCCAGGGGCCTGGCGATGAAGAAAGGCGGGGGCGCCATCACTCCGGATTGAGTGTCCCGTCGATGCCAAACAATAAATCGTCCTTGAAATGCAGCGTCATGCGGCGCGTCTCGGATTGTTGATCATCCCCGTTTTTCAGGTAGTAGATATAATGCCATTGATCGGGCCGGTGGGGATCGAGCACGGCGGGGGAGCCCAGCAGAAACTTGACCTGGTTGCGCGTCATGCCGATTTCGAGCCGCTCGATCAGGGCGGCGTCAATTCGATTTCCCTGCGGGATATCCATTCGATACACGCATCCCGAGAATGCTACAATGAGGCAACCAGCGACCAGGACGGATCTTAAAAACCTGTAATTCATAGTGCCTGTTATTGCGAAGGAAGCTCGCGATGATACTGTCACGCTCGAATCGCTGCAAACACTGTGAGTAATATTTATGGAAACTGCCGATATTAAGAATGCCGGGCTCAAGGTCACCTTGCCGCGCATGAAAATTCTCGAGTTACTGGAAGGCTCGGCCGATCGGCACCTGAAGGCCGAAGATATCTACAAGATGCTGCTGGATTCGGGCGAAGAGATTGCGCTCGCCACCGTCTACCGTGTGCTGACCCAGTTTGAAACAGCCGGCCTGGTCACGCGCCACCATTTCGATGGCGGTCACGCCGTATTTGAAATCAACGATGGCGAGCACCACGACCACCTGGTGGATATCGCCACCGGTCGAGTCGTCGAGTTTTACGACGAGATCATCGAACAGCGCCAGAAAGAAATCGCCAGCAAATACAATTTCACGATTTCGGAACACACCATGGTGCTTTACGGGCATTTCAACGACCAGGAATAGCCACGCCGGGATTTGAGGCAGAGCAACACCCCGGCGGTGTTTCAGTCACGCGTGGCGATCATTTCACTGGCGTGCGCACGGGTTTGTTCGGTAATGCGCACCCCGCCGAGCATGCGCGCGATTTCCTCGAGACGTTCCGCTTCGCCGAGCGCAAACACGGCGGTCGAGGTTTTATCCTGCGCGCTGGTTTTTTCCACGCGAAAGTGGTGATGCGCCTGCGACGCCACCTGCGGCAGGTGAGTCACGCACAGTACCTGGCGCTCACGCCCCAGCAGGCGCAGTTTCTTGCCGACGATTTCAGCCACGCCCCCGCCGACACCGCTGTCGACTTCATCGAAAATCAGCGTCGGGATTTGCGAGGATTCGCTCATGATGACCTGTATCGCCAGGCTGATGCGCGACAATTCCCCGCCGGAGGCGACCTTCGCCAGGGGTTTGGGTGGCTGACCCGGGTTAGCGCTCACCAGGTAACGAATCTCGTCGATACCGTGGACGCCGGGCGCTTCGCCCGCTTTGACCTCGATGACGAAACTGCCACCCGCCATGCCCAGTTCCTGCATCACCCGGGTAATCTGTTCGGATAACATGGCGGCGGTCTGCTGGCGTTTGCGCGACAACTCGGCGGCGCTGAATTCGTAATCGTCCCGGCATTTGTCGAGTTCCAGCTGCAGTGCGTCAAGATCGTAATGGTCGCCCTGCAGGTTCGCCAGTTCACGGTTCAGGTCGGCGCTGAACTCGACGATGTCGGCGATTTCGATGCGGTGTTTGCGCGCCAGGTTCTGTGCCGTTGCGATGCGCTGGTTTATCGACTCCAGGCGCGCACCATCGAGATCGATGGCGTCGCAGTAGGCGCGTAGCTCCGAGCTCGCTTCCTGCACCTGTATCAGCGCGCCGGTGATCAATTCGTGACCTGGCGCCAGGGCATTATCGAATTCGAGTAACTCGCGCAATTGCTGCTCGCTTGCCGCCAGCATCGATTGAATGTTGTGCTCTTCGTCATCGTAGAGCTGCACCAGTACCGCGCCACACTTGTCGAGCAGACGGCCTGCATTCGACAGGCGCTTGTATTCGGCCTGCAAGCTATCGAACTCACCCGCGGTGAGATTCAACTGGTTCAGCTCATCGCAGTACAGCGTCAGCAGGTCGATGCGCTGCTGACGCTGCTGGGTGCCCGACCGGGCGTCACGCAGACGCTTCAGCAGTGCGTGATAAGTCTCGTACTTTTGTCGCACGGCATCGAGCAGGGCGGGTTCACCGAGAAAAGCGTCGAGTAACTGGCGTTGTACCTGGGGGCGTTGCAGCGACTGGTGTTCGTGCTGGCCATGGATGTCGATGAGCAGGTCGCACAGGGCGCGCAGTTGCAGTAATGTCGCGTTGTAGCCGTTGATGAACGCCTTGCTGCGACCATTGGCATGCAGCACGCGCCGCAGCACACAATCGCCGTCGGCATTCATTTCGTGCTCGGCAAGCCAGTCGCGCGCCGCCGCGCACT
>JAJDOF010000152.1 GCA_022340305.1 Gammaproteobacteria bacterium | reverse complement strand
CGGCCTGGCAATGAAAGACTCGCTGTCCAACTTTGCCGCCGGCGTGATGATTATCATCTTTCGTCCATTCAAGATCGGCGACTACATCCAGGCGGGTGGCACTGCCGGCTCGGTCGATGAAATCGGCATGTTCGCAACCCTGATGCACACCCCCGACAATCAGCGCATCATCGTGCCGAATTCGTCAATCATCGGTGGCAACATCACTAACGTCAGTGCCTTGCCGACACGCCGCATCGACCTGGTGTTCGGTATCAGCTATGACGACAACATCGGCCAGGCGCGTGACATCATCAAGGCGGTAATCGACGCCGATGAGCGCCTGCTGAAGGATCCTGCACCCGTAATAGTGGTCGGAGAACTCGGCGACAGCAGCGTTAACATCAATGTGCGCCCCTGGGTAAACAGTCCCGACTACTGGGCGGTACGCTGGGATCTGCTCGAGACGATCAAGGTCCGTTTCGACGAAGCCGGCATCTCCATCCCCTACCCGCAGCGCGACGTCCACATGCACGAAGTCAAGGCGGCCAGCTAACCTGACCCGTTGTGTCAGAGTCGCCGCGGCAGAAATGTCGCGGCGACACTGGCCAGCACCAGCAACAGTGCCAGCAGCAGGTAAAACACTTCGATCGGCGCCACCAGCAACACCAGCATCACCAGCAAGGGTGTCAACAGGTTTGATGCTTCACGCCAGGTCGAGAAAATCATCGTCATTTCGGTTCGTTCGCGCGGCTTGACCATGCGCATGAACGGAATATTTCCAACCACGTCGAGCGCGGCCGCACCCAGCGACGCAACAACCCAGTAGAGCAGGCCGATCGGTTTGGGGTCACCGGTGAGAAACAGCATGACCAGCGCCGCGGCACAGAGGTTTTGCGCGACGATTATGACGATGCGTGTTCCGTAACGATTTACCAGCATGCTTGTTAGCGGGCTTAGCAGCATCAATACACTGGTTAACGAGATCAAACCACCGGCCATCCAGCCTGGCAGCCCCGCTTCCACAACATATATCGGACCGTAGATAAACAGGCTCAGCCAGAAAATGGAGCGCGTCAACGTAATCAGGTAGGCGACGCGCAACCCGGGCTGGGAAAAATAACGGGGTATCAGTATCAGCGGGTTAACCGATGGCGTTTTCGCTTTACTGATCACCGAGTTAACACCGAGGCGCAGATACCAGAAATAGACCAGCGCCAGCAGCGACGCCAGCATCGTCAGCACAAACGGTGTCCAGTGACTGGTGCCGTTCCACAACCACACGCCGAGGGTCGGACCGATAACCCACGCGATACCACTGTAGAAAATGCGGCGCGACTCGGTCACGATCAGCTCACGCTTGCCGACGTAATCCATGATGTAAAGCGAAAGGCAGACCGCGAACAGTGAGCCGCCCGCCTTTTGCATGCCGATGGCCACGGCCAGTTCGTATCCACTGCCAAACCACAAAATCAATGCCGCACAAAGAGAAAAGCCACCACCCAGGGTCACCACCCAGCGCCGTTGCAGACGGCGCTCAAGCGATGCAAAATTAAGCGTTACGCTAAGTGTCAGCAATGACGCCAGCAGGTAGGCATGAGTCACCGCCTGCTTGCTACCGAGCGCTTCCAGCGCCAACAGTGGAATCACCCCGACCAGTAAAGCCCTGGAAAAACACTCGAAAGCGTTCAGCCGGGCGAGTGGGATACCCGCGTCACCGACTGACGCTCTTAACCCGATCGGGTTTGGTTCGCTCAATTCGCTTTCCTCCGGAATTCCTCGGCTGCGCTGACTGAATCCGGATTGCAGCGCTTACTGGCGATCAGGCCTGATCCCGATCTTTGTGGCAACTCGCTTAAACGTCGACGAAGCCGGCGAGATCTTCCCCTTCGATGGTAATCCGATGCATCAGGCGGCGTTCACCATGATAATCGTTGAGGGCGCAGTGATGGGTGGCGCGATTATCCCAGATTGCAATCGATCCCTTGCGCCATTTAAAACGACAGGTGAATTCGTTCTGGCGGGCATGGGCGTACAAATAATCCAGTAGCGGCTGGGATTCCTCTTTGCGCCAATCTTCGAACTTCACAGTGAAATCACCGTTCACGTAAAGCGCCGGCCGGCCCGACAACGGATGCCGAATAACAACCGGATGCAGGGCGTCCTGGGTTGCCGCCGCAGTATTACCCAACCTGTCACCGAGGTCTTCAAGATCAGCATTGAAATAAGCGAGATCGCCGAAGGCATGGCGACTGGAATGTTCGGCGCGCATCGATTGCAGCATTTTCTTGAGGCCATCCGATAACGCATCGTAGGCGGCATACATGCTCGAAAACAGCGTATCGCCACCGACACTGGGGACCTCGCGCGCATAGAGTATCGAACCCATTGCCGGGCGTTCATCGTAGGAGTGATCAGTGTGCCAGGCAGAACCGATATTCGCTTTCTGATCGGCTTCCTTGAGCACCTCGGCGATAACCGGGTATTCAGCGGTCGCCTTGAAAAAGCGATTGACGTTGATCTGGCCCCAACGCTCGGCAAAGGCAATGTGCTGCGCGGGCGTAATCGCCTGGTCACGCAGAAAAATCACCGCGAAATCGACGAAGGCCTGGCGTAACTCGGCGAATTGCTCGTCACTGATTCCGCCGGCAATATCGATTCCGCTAATTTCCGCACCCAGTGCCGGGCTCAGCGGTGTCGCCTGCAGGGTTTTGTAGCTCGTGTTCATGCGTGAAAATATAAATCCTAAATACAGGTGAAGCAATCCTTCTTTCTGCTGCAGCGCAAACCAACACTAGCTGCGCGACAACCCAGGCGCGCGGCAAATATCACTTCGCCCGGCGCCGCCAAGGACTCAAAGATAGTCGAGTTCGAACGGGTAATCCGACAGCACGACGACACCATCGGCGCTGAGCCACAGCGGCTGCTCGAGCTTCACACCTTCACGACCGCCAGATTCACCGACATAGCACTCGACGCAGACCACCATGTTTTCCTCAAACAGGCCATCATAGGCACCCCACTCCTCGTCTTCGCGGTACCAGACCAGCGGATACTCGACGCCGAGTCCGCAACCGTGGGCGACATCGGCATAGCGATTAGGGATGCAATTTTCCGGCAGCTGGTAGGATTTATCGGAGTACTCGAGAAACCCCATGCCGACCTGCAACAACTCGGTGTTGTGCTGCATCTGCTGGTAAGCCAGCGCATACAGACGCCGTTGTGCATCGCTGGGCGGCTTATCGCCGACCACCCAGCTGCGCGAGATATCGTTGTAATAACCCATCGGCCCAATCATGTCGGTATCGAAGGCGAGCAGATCGCCATCCTCGATAATACGCTCGGAGGTCTCCTGAAACCACGGATTGGTTCGCGGACCGCTGCCGAGCAACCGGGTCTCCGGATACTCACCACCCCGCTGGATGCTGCCTTCGACGAGCATGGCCAGCGCATCACTTTCACGCATACCGGGCTGCAGTCGTTCACGCATGTCCGCCACGCTTTGCTCGCAGGTGAGCAATGAGCGGCGCAAAACCTCGACTTCAGCGCGTGACTTGATCGCCCGCGCGCGCTCCATAACGGACTGGCCTTCAATCAGTCGCAAACCCCGGCGCTCGCTTGCCTGCACCAATGCAAGGTCGGCACGATCGATGGCGAGACTGCGCTCGCCAAACCCTTTTTCACGCAACAACGAGATCATCGAATCGGCCCAGCGTCGCGCCATTTCAGGCCCGCGAGATCCGACCGCCATAAAATCGGTGGATAGCGATGGGCGGATATCGGTCGCGTAATCCTGTGCCAGGTGCGCTGAGCTACCGAGCTCATACAAAACCGTTTCACCGCTGGCAAACACCACCGTATAGCGGCAGATGTTGTGCATGGTCCAGACCTGCATGTTGCGCGTACCGGTGGCATAGCGGATATTGACCGGATCAAACAACACGATCGCAGCACAGTCTGCGACTGCCAGTCGCTGGCATATTCGCTCGAGCCGGTGGGCCTGGATCCCGGCCTGGGTATCGCTATCGACAATCGACGTAGTGGCGTTATTCATACTGGGTAAGCGGGGAGATCGGGAACAGGCTGCATCATACAATAAATTCATCGATTCGATGGCGGGTGACGTGGAAAATCAATCGGCGTATTCTTGTCGGCACAATAACAGCAATAAGGGGCGGGAATATGAACCTGGAAAGGGTCGTTTTTGGCTTTATCATCATTCTGGCATTCAGTTTCACCTTCGCCTTCGTGATGGGAGATATCGACAACGCCAGCCACCACAACGTGTGGATATTGACGATCGCGATCCTGATCAACCTGATCGCGACCGGGCTCAAACTGGGGGATCGTTCCCAGGTCGGCGCACTCTTGCTGGCGAGCAGCCTGGTGGTCGATGTACTGTTGATTAGCGCCCGAGTGATCTGGGTGACCGCGGAAAACCAGACTCCGCTCGGGCCCAGCGCCGAATCGATGGCGAACATCGTATCGCTGGCCGGGGGTGCATTGATTGCCAGCGTCGTCACGGTGGTCATAGTGGTCGGCGATACGCTCATTTCCCGCCGCTAGAGGGTCGTGTCGCGATGACATCCGAACTCGATCGCGTCTCGATGGTGGTGCTGCGCTACATGCGCGGCCCGGTATTCGTGTTGATCGTCGTTTACGCCATCGGCATCACCGGCATGGCGCTCATCCCCGGGCAGGATGCCGACGGTAATGTGGTCTACATGAACCTGTTCCATGCATTCTACTTTTTCACCTATACCGCAACCACGACCGGATTTGGCGAGATACCGGGAGAGTTTTCTGACGCGCAACGCCTGTGGGCGATTGTCTGCGTTTACATGGGCGTAGTGGCCTGGTTGTACGCAATCGGCTCAATCTTCCGCCTGGTACAAAATCCACACTTCCTGCTGGCGTTGAACGAACATCGCTTTGCCGGCCTGGTGCGGCGAATCCACCATCCGTTTTATATCATCTGTGGTTTCGGCGACACCGGCAGCCTGCTCGCACGTGGCCTCAGTGACCACTGGTTGCGCGGTGTTATCATTGACATCGATCCTGAGCGCATCAAGGCCCTGGGGTTGCGCGACTATCGCGTGTCGATGCCCGGTCTGTGCGCGGATCCAACTATCCCACGTCACCTCATCGACGCGGGCGTGCGCATGCCCAATTGCAAGGGTGTGGTCATTCTCACCGTCGATGATGCGGTAAATGCCCGCATCGCGGTGATGGCGCGCTTGTTAAACCCCGAGATCCACATCCTTTGCCGCTCGACCACGCGACGACACATCGAACACCTGCGCTCCCTGGGCCACGTCACAATCATTAACCCTTTCCAAATCTTTGCACAGTTACTCAGCATGGCGATTACCGCGCCGCGCCTGCACAACCTGAATTCATGCCTGGTCCATAACCCCGATGTCAGGCTGGGACAGCCGGTGATATTGCCGACCGGCAACTGGATCATCTGTGGCTATGGTCGTATGGGAAAATGGCTATATCGCCATTTCGTGATGAATGGTATTCGACCGGTTATCATCGATCCCGAGGCTAAGGGGGTCGAGGGCGCCGCGCAGGTAATTTCGCAGCATGCTAATCGCGAGACGCTGCAACAGGCAGGCCTGGAACAGGCTGCGGGCGTGGTGGCGGGAACCGACAACGATCACGACAATCTCAGCATCCTGATGTGCGTGAATGCGATGAATCCCGACATCTTTACCATCGTGCGGCAGAACCGGCACGAGAACCAGATCGCCTTCGACGCGGCAAAAGCCAACCTGGTTCTGCAATCCAGCCTGACCACGGCACGACGGGTGCTCAAGCACCTTATCTCGCCACAGGTGCAGACCTTCCTCGATTATCTGCGCGATCAGGGCGAGGATATTTGCGAGCATACAGTCGAGCGCCTGCAGATGCTGATAGGCGATCAGCGGCCACATTTATGGCATTGCACTATTCGCGACACTGAAGCCGTGGCGCTCACTGAATACCTGCGCGGTGGCAGTACACTGACACTCCGCCAATTAACTCGCGATCCACACAGCCTCGACAGCAGCATCGCCTGCATGCCTTTTACCATCCGCCGTCACGGCGAATGCCTGATGCTGCCCGCCGATAAAGAGCCCGTCATGATCGGTGACGACATCCTGTTCTGTGGCAGCGAACGCGCCGAAAGCCTGCTGTCGGCGACCATGAACAATGCCGATACACTGGACTACCTGGTGACTGGACGGGACCCGGCGCGGGGCTATTTGTTTCGCTGGCTCGAGCGACGCGGCACTACCCATGACAAGCTTCCTATTGCCTGACGATTAAACCGTCAGCGATTTTTGCGAGCTGGTTGATGCGACTATCTTGTTCGCAGAATGGAATGACGTAGAATATCGATTTTATCAAGTAACCTTCATACGCGGGCAACTATCAAGTTCTCGCTGGCTGGCATCATATGATCACTACCGACAAATTCGCGTTCGTGCACATGCACAAAACCGGTGGGCAATCGCTGGGGCACATCCTCGAAAGCTGCATGCCTGACATGAAGCACATCGGTTACCACTACCCTTACCACATGTTGCCCGCTCGCTATTCCAGTCTGCCGGTGGTCGGCATGGTACGCAATCCCTGGGATTGGTACATCTCCTGGTACGCCTTCAACACCCGCCCGGAAGTCGGCAATCCCCTGTTTTTCATCATTTCCGACGGCTTTCAGGCCGATTACAGGCGCACCATCAAAAACCTGATTAACCTGCCATCGAACTTGCCCGAAAGCCGTCACTACCGTAACGCGCTGATCGATATACTGCCGGATACGCTCGACGGCAATGCCGGTGTCGGACTGACTCGCGATTGCATTCGCAACATGACTTCATCCGATGGTGCGGACAAAGGCTACTACTCCTGGCAATTCCAGCGCATGCACGGCGATCTCGACAGCGACAAGCTCTACATCGGCCGATTCGAAAATCTGCAGGCGGACTTCCTGTCGATCATGGAGACACTCGAGGTCGAGCAGGTCGATGCAATCAAGGCAAAGTTCGATACCAGCCAGCGCTTGAATACTTCGCGTCACAGTCACTATTCGAAGTATCTGGACGACGAATTACGCGACCTGATTGCAGATAAAGAGTCAGCGTTGATCGAACGCTTCGGCTATCGCTTCGAGGAGGATACATCAGATGAAAAAGCGATCAGCTTCCCCAGCATCCAGATCGGATACCGTAATGACGGCTTCCACAAGTTATCCGCCGAGGCACGCAATTTTCTGCTGTTGCAAGCCGATGTCGACTTAAGCTTCGTCAAACGCAAGCTGATGAAAATACCGGAACGTGCCTGGCATGGCTCCGGCCGCGAAAAAACTTACGAGGTGCACAAACAGACCCAGGCGATTTTGCTGATTCATGACGAGGATTTTCGCCATTACAATCCGACCTATCACGATATATATAGCGACTTTCGCAAAGAGCTGAAACCGATATTCGACTTCATCGCCGAGCACTATAACAACGATGGTTACGTGGTGCGGGCGCTGTTTGCTCGCCTCCAGGGAAAGGGTCGTATCGACAGTCATACCGATGGCCTGTTCAGCCTGCTCAAGTGCCATCGTATACATATCCCGATCATCACCAACGACCAGGTGGTGTTCACCATCGGTGGCGAAGAAAAAGTGCTGCGTGCAGGTGAGATGTGGGAAATCAACAATGCTACCCTGCACGCGGTGGACAATCACAGCGATGTGGATCGCATTCACCTGATCATCGACTGGGTGCCTAATTCGACCGTGCGTCCCGAGGATAAACGAGCACCGGTGGCTGCGCCCAGGAAATCTGCGGCAGCTGCCGTCCAGCGCTACCAGGGTCGCATCGTCGGCCGCAACGAGCCCTGCCCGTGTAATTCAGGCAAGAAATTCAAGCAATGTCACGGTGCGCTGCGCTGACACCTCGCTGGCGTTACAGCGGCCGATAGGCAACACACTCGATTTCGACCAGGATATCGATCAGGAAATCACTGATCAGGGCTGATCGAGTCGGCGGCTCGTCAGCGAAGTATTCCGCGTACACCGCGTTAAAGCCCGGGAAATCTTCGCGGCGCTTGAGCCAGACCATCGACTTGACCACGTCGGCAAGTTCGCAACCGGCCTCGGCAAGAATTTCGCCCAGGCCTTCGATGCAGGCGCGGGTCTGCTCCTCGATATTGCCATCGGTCATAGGGGCGCCATCCCGCATCGGCACCTGGCCGGTGACAAACACAAAATCGCCCGCGCGGATGGCGCGTGATAGCGATAACACGCGCCCACCGATCTCGAGCGGTCCGCCGATAACTTGCTTGCGCGACATGCTGGTGTACTCCTGTTGAAGTTTAGGGTTAAATTTGCGCCAACGAGTTGCACAACCCGTGATACCAAAGTGACGACTATATTGGAATACCGATGAGCCTGACACAAGAATTGATCGCACAGATCCGCGCCAGGGCGGTGACTGACCCGGACCTTGAACAGGCGGCTCTGTTCACGCTTGACGCTATCGCCTGTGCCTATGCCGGCAGCAATACCCCGGTCGGTGAGATCCTGCAGCGCTGGGCGGCGCAGGGCGATATGGATAGCCGCCGCCAGGCACTGCTGATGGCTGCGCTCACCCACATCACCGAAACCGACGACTTGCATCGCGCCTCGGTGACCCATCCCGGTTGCGTGGTGGTGCCGGCAGTGTTGTCGCTGGGCGAGAAGCTCGGCTCGAATAATCGCCAAATGCTGACCGCAATTCTGCATGGCTTTGAAGCGATGTGCCGCATCGGCGCCGCCGTCGGCCCGGCACATTATCGCATCTGGCACAACACCGCGACCTGCGGGCCGTTCGGCTCGGCCATGGCCGCTGCCTGCTTGTTGCAACTCGATGCAACGCAGACTCTCGACGCGCTGGGCAATGCCGGTACCCAGGCGAGTGGATTCTGGCAATTCATGGAAAGCGGTGCGATGAGCAAACACCTGCACGCCGGACGCGCCTGTGAGTCGGGTTGGCTTGCCGCCGATCTCGCTGCATCGGGCTTCACGGGTCCAGCGCAGATACTGGAAGGTCGCAAGGGATTTTTTGCCGGCATGTGCGATGATCCCGCGCCCGAACGCATACTCAGCGAACCCGGGGCAAACTGGCAATTGCGGCTCACGTCGATCAAGCCCTGGCCCTCGTGTCGTCATACTCATCCGATAATCGACTGTGCGCTCGAAATCCACGAAATGCTGCAAGGTGAGAGCATCGACAGGATCGACATCAAAACTTACCAGGCCGCACTCGATGTCTGCGATAACCCGACACCCGAAAGCGAGTACCAGGCCAAGTTTTCTCTCTACCACACCGCAGCGATCGCGCTCCTCGACGGAGCCGTCGGGCTGCAATCGTTCACGCCCGCAGCAAGGCAACGCACTGACCAGCTGCGCCGCAGCACGCGCGTGATGGTCGCCGATCCCTACGCGTCGAACTACCCGCTTGCCTGGGGCGCAGAAGTCACCGTGATCGGCACATCAGGGGCACGCTTCAAAGTATCGCGCAGAGATTGCAAGGGTGATCCCGAACTGGCGCTGGATAACGCGGAGATGCGCAGTAAGGCGCTAGGGCTGTTGCATTACGCTGGACTCGATGAAACGGCTGCCAAGCGGCTCTGTGACAGTGTTCTGGAGATGCCTGCAAGCGCAGAGCCATCCACCTTGTTTTCCGATTTCATTGCCCATTTCCTGAAGTAACCCGCGTCACTCTCGCGCCGATGACACCCCGACGTCATTAGCAAAATAGGGGACAGACCACGTTTTTTATGATGTACAGTGCCGGCCGCAAAGAATTGTCGAAAAACGGAAAAACGTGGTCTGTCCCCTATTTTCCTATTTTCACAAATTTGATGTGGCAGTTCTAATGCCATGCTGATCGAGACTCCGACGTATCGGCAATGACAGATAATCCTTTATTTCGATAATTCTAGTAATATAGTTGACAACCGTTTCACCGGATTCTATTATCCCGTTCATGAAACTCGAACAAGCCGCTAACATTCTCGCCAAAATCGGTAATCCGACCCGCCTCAAGATCGTGCGCCTACTGGTACGTGCAGGCGAAGACGGACTCGCAGTGGGTCAAATTCAAAAACAGCTGGACATTCCAGGTTCTACCCTGACACATCACATCGCACACCTGAAGTCCGCCGGCGTGATTCGACAGCAAAGGCGACAGGCCACCCTGCTGTGCACCATGGAGTACCCGGTATTGCAGGATCTTGTCGATTATCTGACCGCAGAATGCTGCTCTGAGCAGGTCATCCGGCACGACCCGGACTGATTATTTTTTTCAATATTTCGAGATTACTAGAAATATGAATATAGTCACTGAAAATCAACCACCTAAACGCTCATTGAACAGTTTAACCAGGCCCATTGTTGCGGACCGGGTGCTACAGGCGATGCTGGTCATGATCGCCACGATAGCGATCTTCGATCCGCCCCAGCTCGGCACCAGCATCTACTTTACCCTGCAGGCACTTTGGCAAATGCTGCCGTTTTTTGCCCTTGCCATTGCAGTCGCCGCGGGCGCCAAAGCGAGCAGTGCAGACAGCCTGATTGCAGCCGCCTTCAGTGGTAGTCCACTGCGCGCAACTGTCCTCGCCGCGCTGATCGGCGCCATTTCACCATTTTGCTCCTGCGGTGTCATTCCGTTGATTGCAGCACTGCTCGCTGCCGGGGTGCCATTGGCCCCGGTTATGGCTTTCTGGATAGCCTCGCCGATCATGGACCCGGAAATGTTTATACTGACCGCAGCTGGCATCGGGTTTAATTTCGCCATGGCCAAAACCCTGGCCGCGATTGCCATGGGGCTGTTGGCCGGATTTACGGTGCTTGTTATTCAGCGTTATGGAGGCCTGGTTGATCCATTGCGATCTGACAACAGCAGTGGTTGTGGTAGCAGCGGTGCCAGTGAAACTGCCACAACAGTTTACTGGCGTTTCTGGAAAGAGCCGATCCGCCGCCATTTGTTTGCCAACGAGTCGGCGGCGATTGCTAGCTTCCTCGGCAAGTGGCTGACACTGGCCTTTTTTCTCGAGAGTTTGATGCTCGCCTATGTATCATCCGACTGGATCGCATCCTATGTCGGCAGCGACAATGCCTTCGCCATTCCACTGGCGGCACTGGTTGGCGCGCCATCTTACCTGAATGGCTACGCCGCGATTCCGCTGGTTTCCGGACTGATGGAAATCGGCATGACGCCGGGGGCCGCGATGGCCTTCGTAACGGCTGGCGCTGTATCCTCGATTCCGGCCGCGATCGCCGTCTGGGCGTTGGTCAAAAAACCGGTGTTTATGCTCTACCTGTTACTGGGTGTTAGTGGGGCAATACTGACTGCGTGGGTATATCAATTGAGTGGTGGAGCAGTTTGATGGTGGAAAGAATATCGACTGCTAGCGAGTTCCGTCTACGAATACCAACTATTAAGTCATTCGCTACAAGGTCCCCGCTTACGCCGGTCCGACGCATCGGGGGGATGACGTTTATCCAACCCAGATGGTTTTCAGGCTGATGTACAAACCCACATGAAATCTTTGCTTGTCATTCCGCGCAGGCGGGAAACTTGTACCGTACCCATGACAATTACCCTGCCCTCTTTACATCATCCCCCCGGGTTCGGGGACAAAATTACAGGCGCATGACGACCTTGCAGGCCTCACCGGCGTTGAGTCGCTGGAAGCCGGTTTCGAAGTCCTCGAAGGCGATGTGGTCGGTGATGACCGGGCTGACATCGAGTCCGCTGCCGAGCATCGCGATCATCTTGTGCCAGGTCTCAAACATTTCACGACCATAAATGCCCTTGAGGCTGAGACCCTTGAAAATCGCCTGGTTCAGGTTGACGCGTGGTGAATCCTTGTAGATGCCAAGCAGCGCAATCTTGCCACCGTGGTTGATGATACCGATCAAGTCGGCAAGCGCAGTCTCATTCCCTGACATTTCCAGGCCGACATCGAAACCCTCGAGCATTTCGAGCTCGTCCATGACGTCGTGCAAATCCTCCTGCCCGGCCCGCACGGTTCGCGTGGCGCCGAACTGTTCGGCCATGGCGAGGCGCTTTTCGTTGACGTCGGTGATCACCACGTGGCGCGCACCGACATGTTTCGCCACCGCAACAGCCATCAGTCCGATGGGTCCCGCGCCGGTGATCAACACATCTTCGCCGACCAGATCGAAGGACAGCGCCGTGTGCACCGCGTTGCCGAGCGGATCGAGAATCGACGCGATATCATCGCTAATCCCTTGCGGAATCTTGTATGCGTTATCCGCCGGCAGGGACAGATACTCGGCAAAAGCGCCCGGGCGATTTACCCCGACGCCACGCGTATCACGGCACAGATGACCACGACCGGCACGACAATTGCGGCATTCACCACACATGATATGCCCCTCACCCGATACCCGGTCACCGACCTTGACCGAGTGCACCAGTTCGCCGATCTCCTCGATCACGCCGATGTACTCATGGCCGACCGTCATCGGCACCGGCACGTGTTCCTGCGCCCACTGATCCCAGTTATAGATGTGCAGATCGGTACCGCAGATGGCGACCTCGTTCACCTTGATCAGCACGTCTTCGGGTCCTATTTCCGGTTTGGCTACATCCTGCAACCACAGCCCGGGCTTGGCGTAAGCCTTGACCAACGCTTTCATTGACTGTCTCCCGCCGGTATCAAACCGACCTGCTTTCCTACCGTGATAAATGCCGCAATAGCGCGGTCGATCTGGTCGCGGCCGAGCGCCGCGCTCATCTGCGTACGCACCCGCGCCTGCCCCTTCGGCACCACCGGAAATGAAAAGGCGGTGACGTAGACGCCCTGCTCCATCAAACCGCTCGCCAGTTGCTGGGCCAGTTTCGCGTCACCGGTCATCACCGGTGCTATCGCATGCTCGCCCGCAATCAAATCGAATCCGGCAGCAACCATACGTTCGCGGAAATAGGCGGTATTTTCAGCGAGTCGCAGCCGCAGGTCGGCGCTTTGTTCGAGCAGTTCCAGTGCCGCGAGGGTCGCACAGACAATACTCGGCGCCAGGCTGTTGGAAAACAGGTAAGGCCGCGCGCGTTGCCGCAGCAGGTCGATAAATGCCTGCGGGCCGGTAATGTAACCACCGCTGGCTCCCCCGAGTGCCTTGCCGAAGGTGCCGGTAGTGATGTGAACTCTTCCCTCGACACCCTGAAGTTCAGGGGTACCCGCACCACGTTCACCGACAAAACCGACGGCGTGACTGTCGTCAACCATTACCAGCGCATCGTGACGTTCAGCGAGATCACAAATCGCCGGCAGGTTGGCGTAGGTACCATCCATTGAAAACACGCCATCCGTCACGATAAGACGAAAGCGCGCGCCTGCCGCCGCCTGCAACTGTTGCTCCAGGTCTGCCATATCGCTGTTGGCGTAGCGATAACGGCTCGCCTTGCACAGGCGCACACCGTCGATAATTGAGGCATGGTTGAGACTATCCGATATCACCGCGTCCTGCTCACCCAGCAATACCTCAAAAATGCCGCCGTTGGCGTCGAAACAGGACGAAAACAAAATCGCATCATCCATCTTGAGGAAGGCGGCAAGTTTGTACTCCAGATTTTTGTGAATGTCCTGGGTGCCACAGATAAAACGCACTGATGCCATACCAAAGCCATGTTCATCGAGCCCGCGATGCGCGGCCGCGACCAGTGTTGGATGATTGGCCAGGCCCAGGTAATTATTCGCGCAAAGGTTGATCAGGTCGTCTTCCCAGCCCTCGGCGCGGATGCTGGGGCCCTGCGGCGACACCAGCGGACGCTCCTGTTTGTAGAGTCCCTGCTCGCGGATATCGGCGAGCTGCGCTTCGACGAAACCGATCATGTTGCTGGACATCGACATACTCCTCATGCGTAAAGCATCAAATATATCCGATATCCCGCGGCGATGACGACTATTCCTGTTGTTTTTTCTGCACAGCCCGGTGCGCCAGGTTGTAGAGCAGCAGGCCAATGCCAGCAAGCACGATCAACCCGGGCAGCACAAGATCGTAACCACCGCGGCCCCAGACCAGGGCGCCGAGAAAAGGCGCCGACGCCGAACCCGCCAGGTAGATCAGCGCAAGGCCACCGGATTTGGCGCCGAACTGGCGCTCGCCGAGCAGGCTACGCGCGATCACCGGTCGAATGATGCTGACGACGCCGTAAGCGCCGCCAAACAGGATGACAAAAGCAATCAGCAGCGCGGGGGTGATGCCGGCCCCGATTAACATCACGATCGATAGCGCGATCAGCACAAAGCAGGCGAGCGCGATACCGTGGATCGACACGTGCCGCTCGGCGGCGATCATGGTCAGACGCCCTGCCACCTGCATCGGCCCGATAAAAGAAATCGCCATCACCGCGACATCCGCGTGCAGTGCGCGCTCGCTCAGTATCGGCAGCAGGTGGTGCAAGGTGACACCCTGCACGACGGCAATCAGGCCGAAGCCGATGGCCAGGTACCAGAACACTGGCGAAGACAGAAACGAACGCTCGGCAGGTAACAGCTGCTGATTCCCAACATGACGATGCGCGCCGGCCTTTTCCACGGCACCTGCGCCAAACCACATCAACGGCGCCACGATCAGGATCGCAGTCAGGCCGAAACACAACACCGCACTGCGCCAGCCGAAAGCCTGAACCAGGCTGTGCGCGACCGGAAAGCTGACGGTACCGGCAAAGCCTGCCACCAGGGTGACAAAGATTATCGAACGTTTCGCCTCGGCGCCGCGTGCGCGCGTGATCAAGGCGAAACAGGGCTCGTACAGGCTACCCGCCATACACACGCCGATAACCGCCCACAGCAGGTAAAACTGCCACAGCTCGACAACCAGCGACAGGCTCATCATGCACAAACCACCCAACACCGAGGCCACGGTCATCATTTGTGCACCCCTGCCGGCGTCGATCAGACGACCGTACAACGGCGAACAGAATGCCGACATGAAAATTGCCAGCGTCACTGCGCCAGTCAGGTCGGCGCGGCTCCAGCCAAGCGAGGCTTCCCAGTGCAGTAACAGTGCCGGGAAGCTGTAGTATATGCAGGCCCAGATCAGGGTTTGTGCAATAGCCAGCAGTAAAATCGGTTTGTCCTTCAACGGGCCCTCACGATTCTGATCGACGGAATACAACAGTATTCAATGAGAATAGCTGTTGCTATGATGCCACCCAAACCCGGGCGGGGATACATTCGTTATCGCGGTCCCGGTTTAACCTCAGTGGGCGAGACCAGGCAAGCAGGTTAACTGTCGGTTTGCCCGCCACAATCGAGAAACTGATAACGATCACATGACAACCGAAACCGCGCTACAGCGTATCAGTCGGCGAATCGCGCAAACCCGCTTCACCCCGAGTACGCAAAGCCTCGGCTACCTGCGCGATGCGTTTATCGACATCTATGGGTGCATACTGATCGGCGCCAGCCAACCGGTAGCCGTAAAAACCCGGCAGGCACTGCTGGCAAGCGGACAAATTTACCCACAAGCAAGCGCGGTGATCTACGGCACCGAACACCGCGCCACGCCGGGTGCAGCGGCGATGGCCAATGCGATCGCCGGCCATGCGCTCGATTTTGACGATTGGGAAGTACCGGGCAACACCCATATCAGCGTTGTGCTGGTGCCCGCCATTCTCGCGGCAAGCCAGGGACGCAGCCTTTCCGGGAAAGTCGCGCTCGATGCGTACCTCGCCGGCTACGAAACCATTGCCCGCATCGGCGCAGCGATCAATCTCGAGCACTACGACCAGGGCTGGCATGCGACCGCGACCATCGGCGCCATCGGTGCGGCGGCAGCAGTCGCCCGCCTGCTCGAACTCGATAGCGATCAGACCGCCAACGCCCTGGCGCTCGCGACCAGCCGCGGGCTCGGCTACAACGCGCAGTTCGGCTTCGATGCCAAGCCGGTACAAGTGGGCTTTGCGGTCGATGGTGGCGTTATCGCCGCGCAGTTGGCAGCTGCCGGTGTCACCGGCCAGGTCCACATGCTGGAACATGCCACCGGCATGGCGGCATTGATGAGTCACGCCGATCCCGCGCGGGTAGCACGGGCGATGGGTCAAATCGGCGAGACGCTCGCCATCGACGACTATCACATCGTGTTCAAACCCTGGCCCTGCTGCGGCTACACCCACCGCATCATGACCGGTATGCTGGAATTGCACGCTGACGGTATCGATGCCGCCAGTATCGACGCAATCGAGTTACACCTGCCCGACATGCACGCCGGCATCCTGCCCTTCAAACAACCCCGAAATCAAAGCGAAGCGCTGTTCAGCCTGCCCTATTGCGCGGCCATGACGCTACTTACCGGCAATCTGACGATTACCGATATTGCCAATCAATCCTGGCGGCGCACAGACGTCAAAAATCTGATCGCAAAAACCTCGGTGCACAGCTTCAAGCCGGATCGGCCCGAGCTGAATTACGATCCGCAGCAACCCGACCGCATCGTCATCGATTACCCCGGCGGCCAGCGGCGCGTCGACATCGCCTATCCGCTGGGCTCACCGCAACGCCCGTTATCGGCGCAGCAGCTACTGCACAAATTTCAGTTGAATGCGCGCCTGGCCGAGCCGAAAGTGGATATGATCTGGCAGCGTCTGCAGGACTGGCCGAACTGCGACGACATTCACCGTCTGTTTACCGCGTTCCCCGAGGCATGAGAAAGCCGGCGTGCTCGATACGGGCAGGCTCCCGAAAGGCCTATATCTGATCCAATACTTTGCTATATTGCCCCCTGTTCCTTCGTTGCTGGAGATAGCCCGTGACCGATTCAGGCAAACTCGATACAAGGCTCAGCCGCGTCTACGATAACCCCGATGAAAAGCAGGCCCTGTTCGACGACTGGGCGCCAACTTACGACCACGATCTCGTCAATGAACTGGGTTATGTCGCCGATGCCGAGGCCTGTCGCCGACTCGAAGCACTGCTACCCGATCGACAGGCACGCATACTCGACGCCGGTTGCGGTACCGGCCTGGTCGGACGCCGCCTGCAGCAAGCCGGTTACCTGAATATTGACGGTAGTGATTACTCAGAGAAAATGCTCGATCAGGCGCGAGCCTGCGGTGCCTACCGCTCACTGGTACAGCATGACCTCACCCTGCCCATTGCATCCGCGGAGCCGTACGATGCCGCCATCGTGGTGGGCGTGTTCGCGTTCAGCGTGCCGTCGGCCGAACACCTGGTCAACATCACCGGTTGTCTCAAGCCGGGCGGCGTCGCCCTGGTCACCGTCAATGGTAAAGCCTGGCAAGAGGTCGACTGGCCCGCCAAACTCGAAGGCTTTGACCAGAAATACCCCGATGCGCGCCTCCTCGACATACAGACTATCGATTACCTCACCACCGAGGACATCGACGGTCGGCTACTCATCCTGCAACGTCCAGGGCCAGTTTGACACCTGAGTAATGATCAACCTTGAGGGGTCGAAACAGGTAATGGGCCCGACGAGTCAGCGAGGAGTTGACTCATGCTTCAGGGACAGCGACTGGCAGACAATAATTTCCGGATCGATTTACTCGGCAAAGCCGATATTCAATTTCCGCATACTTAATCCTCGATGGTCGGATCGGCGCGAACCTGCCAGCGCGGCGCGGGCCTGTCGCTCAGCCGATGCCGCAGGAAATGTCATTTTCAGCGACCAGTCGGCACTCACAAACGTGGTGCTGACCCTGCCGGAAACCAATATCGCTTATTCCGTTGCAGTGCCACCACCACCTGCAGCCGAAGGTGAATCGGCCGGCGAAAAAAACGCAACAAGAAGCGCAAAGAGCCGTTTCGCCAGGCCATCAGATATCGCGCTTGCGTGACACGACAAAGGTTTCATCGTTAAACCAGATGCCGTTGTGCTGCTGCAACACCTCGGCGGTCGCATCGAGGTACTTGCCCGAGGAAAGAACCGGATCGAGGCGTTCGTCTTCGATCTGGCCGACATATATCGCCGCATTCCACGCGGCAAACAGTGTCGAGGTGCCAATGGCCGCACTGATCTCGGTCGGCAGGGTATGCATGTAGTAGCGAATAATCGACTTGGCATCGGAGCCGGCATTGAAATTATAGTTTTGCGCGCTGTGTCCGAGGTATTCCTTGAGCGTCTTGATCAGCTCGTGGCGGTCGACCTGAAAGGGATCTTCATCCGGCCAGATTTTACGCACCAGTTCCAGCCCCGGATCATTACCCGCGGATTGTGCGGTGAGCAACCGACCGCCGGGCCGCAGACTCTTGGTCAGGGGTGCGAGTACGTGCTTGACCTTGAAGTCCGCATTCATGCGCGCCCGCCAGGGTTGCGAGGCCAGCACCAGGTCGTAGTCGCCACCGGCGGCCCGACCGCGCCGCGGGATCACGTCGTCGAGCAAAAAGCGATGGTCTTCGCGGAACATCACCAGTACCGATGGGCGCACGTACATCGGATTACCCGATTGCTCATTCGCCTTGACCTGCCAGCCATCGACCAGGTCCTTGTCGAGCCCGCGCAACTGCTCGCCGAACTCGTGCGCCGAATCGCCTTGCAACGGCACTTCGAGCCAGTTCAACGCAGCCGCCTTGGCGACGTCATTGGGCATCAGCCACGGTGCCTCGGCGTAGTACAGATTGGTGACGATAATCACGCTTGCCGGGTGCTCGATAAAGCGATCGGGAAGTTTCTCCAGCGTCAAACGCACGTCTTCGAGGCTGACTTCCTTACCGACGATAAAAAAGGGTATGGTCGGGAAACGGCGATGCATGGCCCGCATCACATGACTTAAAACGGTGCTGTCACCGACACCCGCATCAAACAGACGCAACGCCGGTGGCGATGGTCGCAGGTGCGTCAGTTCCTGGGTGGCGCGCTGGGCAACCTTCCACTTTTCATTGCAGGTATTGACGAAGGCCAGGTATTTCTGGCGATTGTCGTAGAAACGAAAAGGACGATCATCAGTAACGTGTTTCATCTGTTTGCTCCCCGAAATTGATTTTTTACTGCCACCACTTGCTGCACTGTCAGGCAGATCTGCAGGCTGCGGTTGTTGCAGACGGATAAAATCGCGAACGCGTTGTGCCGTCTCCAGGGTAATGTTCTTGCCGGCGCGCAAACGACTGCATAATTTGCCATCGTTCACCGCCTGCCTGCCAAACGTGGATTCGGCAATACCGGCACCGCGGCAGTATGCTTCGACCTCCTGCAGTAACAACCCGGTAGTGCTGCTCATTGGATTTCGCGATCCTGATTTCGAACATTTACCCTACTCGCAGAGCAAATCAAAGGCAAGTTTTCAGCCCAACATTTTTGAGTAGTATTTTTGTGGGCAGATGCCCACTTTGGATGCGGCTAAGCCGTTACCCGCTTCATCTGCTCATAGTTTTCATCGGTGTATGGGCGGGCCTGGCCACTGTCCCAATCGAACAGGGAACGCTCGATGGTGGTCAGTTTTGCCAGGTAAACGTGAATACCGCAACTTTGCGCGCCGTCCGCGGCCTCGACCGAGTGAATGCCATCCGGTTTCAACGCAATGACATCGCCAGGACCCACGCGTCTGCTGCTCTTGTGCACCAACCGGTCCGCTTCGCACAGGTAAAAATGATTGTCTTCGGCGCCCTCGAAGACGCCGATGGTTGCGGTGGTCTGATGATCGTGCGGGGGAACGTGCAGGCCGGGCACGAAGCGCACGAACCAGATCGACACGCTGTCGTCCTCGAATAGTACTTCATCGTCATTGTCGTAGTGCGGCATGGCCGAGCGAATCGATTCGGGGCTGCGAAAAGCTTCGGTCATCAATTGGCGCACACGTTTGACCGCATCGTCGGCAACTGCTGCTGCACGCAGTTCCTGGATAAAATTATCGAGATTAAATTGTGCCATGGTCCTGCCTCTTCGCTGTCATCGCCAAATACTACAAGATTCCCGCTTGCGCGGGAATGACATGAATGGTGACTGCTAGATTCCCGCTTGTGCGGGAATGACCTTTACTGTGCACACGATTCTGGCTAGTCCAGCAGTGATGCCTCGTAGGGGAAAGTCGTTAACAACTCGTAGCCCGATTCGGTAATCAACACCTGTTGCTCGAGCTTCACCCCGTCACGCTCACCCTCGGGCCCCATGTAACTTTCGATACAGACCACCATTCCGGCCTGCAAGGTGCAGTCGTAAGGATTTATCTCGCGAAACAATGGCCTGGCCTGCGGATACTCATCGCACATGCCGACCGCATGCATGATACAGGGATAGGCATTTTTACGGCACTCTTCGGGCACCGGGTAAGCCTGTTGCTGCATTTCCAACAGCGTCATACCCGGACGCACCAGCTGCAAATTGTGCTCGATTTCATCCACCGCCAGGCGGTAAATCTGCTTCTGCCTCCGGGTCGGCTTGCACGGACCACAGTGCAAGGTGCGTGACAGGTCGACAAAGTAACCGAAGGGCCCAACCATGTCGGTATCGAAGCCGACCAGGTCCCCTGCCTCGACCCTGCGTTCACTCGCCTCCTGCAGCCACGGGTTGGTGCGCGGCCCGGAAGCCAGCATGCGTCCCTCATGCCAGTCGCCGTTATTGGCGATGTTGGTGTAGTTCAGCAATCCCCACAGCTGTAATTCGCTGACACCCGGACGCAGCGCCCGCTGCATCATTGCAGCGCCATGCTGGCCGACCGCAATCGCCCAGCGCATACAGTCGATCTCGTCTTCCGACTTGATCAGGCGCGCCAGCTCGGCGATGCGCACACCGTCGATGACTTCGACGCCACGCGCCTCCAGTGCCTGGGTAACCGACGGGTTGACGTACTCGATCGCAACGCGACGCCTGTGGCTGCCAATTTCATCGAGATAGGCGACCACGTCATCGGCCAGGCCAATGGCCGCGGCATCGATATTGGTACCGCCTTCGAAAAAGGCATGCGGTCTGCCCGGCCTGAAGTCATCCACCTGTGGCACGTCGTAATAGCAACCGTAGAACACGGTTGGTCCCTCCTGCGGCAGAAACAGGTAAACCGACGGAATATGCGACTGGAACAACATGTAACTGCGATAGTCGACCGCGTAGCGCAGGCTGACCGGATTGAGCAGAATACAAAAGTCCACATCGTGCAGTTTCAACTGTTCCCGCAGGCGCGCGCTGCGGTAGGCAAACAGGCGTTCCGTGTTTATCTGTGGCTTTTCACTGAATTGCGTGAGATCGCTCCAGTCGTCATCGAAAACCAGCTTGTCGACTGGTTTAGCGCTCATCTCAGGCTTTTCCGTAATAAGAGCGAATCGCTTCGATGGCGCGCTCGATTCCGGCATCGTCGATATCGAGATGCGTCACCATTCGAATCGGAGGTTTTTGATGGCCGAACAATACCTGGCGGGCTTCGAGATGCAGGCGCAAGGGCTCCAGATCGTCAGCCTGCGGTTCGATGAATACCATGTTGGTGTGCTGGCGCACCGGCAAATCGGCGATATCCGCGATACCTTCCGCGAGCAGGCGCGCACGTTCATGATCCTGCGCCAGCCGCTCGACATTATTCTCGAGCGCATACAGGCCGCAGGCAGCGATCACACCGGCCTGGCGCATGCCGCCGCCGAGCTGTTTGCGCAGACGCCGCGACCTGCTGACAAAATCACGGTCGCCGACCAGCATCGCCCCGACCGGCGCACCCAGGCCCTTGGAAAGGCACAGCATCACACTATCAAACGGCGCGACGATGTCCGCCGGCGGTTGTTGCAACGCGACCGCGGCGTTCATCAGCCTTGCACCGTCCAGGTGAACCCGGAGTCCCTCGGCGCGCACCGCCTCGGCGAGGTGGCGGTGATGTTGCGGATCCTGCACCTGTCCGGCAACGGTGTTTTCCAGGGCGAGGGTGCGGCTGATCGGTAAATGCGGATTGTCTTCCTTGATCGCGGCCATTACCTGGGCAACGCCAAGCCCGCCTGTAGCATCGGTTGCCAGCGGATGCATCACGATGCCGCCCAGTGCCGAGACACCACCGGCCTCGGAAGAAAAAATATGATAGCGCTCGCCCAGCAGAATTTCCTCGCCGCGCGCGTTATGGGCCAGCATCGCGACCAGGTTGGCCTGCGTCGCACTGCTCAGGAACAGACCGGCCTGCTTACCCAGCAGATTAGCCGCGGTGGCTTCGAGTCGGATCACGGTCTCGTCTTCACCGTAAACGTCATCGCCGACAGGGGCGTCGCACATCGCCTGGTACATACCGGCACCGGGCCGGGTGACAGTATCGCTGCGCAGATCAACCAGTGGCGTTTCACTCATGATTCGGGTCCGCTCAAATCGGCAATATTAGGCCGAATCAAAGCGCATGGGAATGCCTTTTTGACAGGCGAGCTTTTCCCTCTTTGCTGGAGTAATATCCGCGCATGAATTCACCTGCCAGTGCCAATACACGGAACCTGATCGCCGCCTGTGCGGCCATCACCGTATTCGGTTTTGCCTTCGGCATGACTTACCCGCTGCTGTCACTCATCCTCGAATCCCGTGGTGTATCGAGTGACATGATCGGTATCAATTCGGCGATGCTGCCTATCGGGATATTGCTGATATCACCGCTGATACCGCTGCTTGCTGCACGTTACGGCGCACGCAATGTGGCGATCGTCGCGGCCCTGGCAACTGCCATGGCAATACTCTCCTACAAGGCCTTCGATACCCTGAGCGCCTGGTTCCTGATTCGTCTGGTCCAGGGAATGACGATTGCGACCCTGTTCGTGTTGAGCGAGGCCTGGATCGTCGGCTCGGCGGGCGACCACAATCGCGGTAAAATTGTCGCCATTTATGCGAGCGTATTGTCGGCCAGTTTCGGCGCCGGACCACTGCTGATCAGTTTTATCGGTATCGAGGGCTGGACGCCTTTCCTGCTGGGTGCCACGGTGGTAACGCTTGGCGTCATACCGTTTATCTTCATTCGCGAGGATGCCCAGGGCGAACCCGAAGAGACCCGACCCTCGGGCATTCTCAGCTTCGCGCAAAAGGCGCCGATGCTGTTGGCCGCGGTCGGCGCCTTTGCCATATTCGACGCGGCCTCCCTGTCGTTGTTTCCGGTATACGGTTTGCAGAACGGGCTCGATCTCGCCTCGGCCGCCAATATTCTGACCGCATTAATCCTCGGTAACGTGCTGCTGCAGTTTCCCATCGGCTGGCTGTGCGATCGCTTTGCGACGCGCCATGTCATGGCGGGTTGTGCGCTGATTACGGCGCTGACACTATTATTACTGCCAGCCTTTATTTCATCCAGCCTCAGGTGGCCGCTGCTGGTCGTCATGGGTACTGCCGGTTACGGCGTTTACACGGTCTCGCTGGTAGCCCTCGGCAGCCGGTTCAAAGGCATCGAGCTGATCAACGGTTCCGCTTCCTTCGCCATCATCTGGGGGTTCGGCGCCTTGTTCGGCTCGGTCAGTGGTGGCCTGTCGATGCTGGCCTCGGCCTCGCATGGCTTGCCGCTCAGCCTTGCCCTGGTCTACCTGTTACTCGCCGGTGGTGTTCTCTGGCGCCAGTTGACCCAGCAGCGTCGGCAGAACTAGCTGCTGAACAGTAATGATTGATGGAGACTGACATGAATTCAGTTTTCGTCCCCTGAGCAACGCCACGTTCAAACCTCACCTGGCATGCGAATGGATGATGCGCATGCGTGGCGACATGGCCTGCTCTCACGCACCCTGCGGTGCGGCCTGGCGCCAGGGCGACGATGCTCAGGCACCTCACGTAAACACGTCGATGTCGATTATTTACCGGTCCGTCTGCGGACTTTTTATCATGATGTCCTGCCGCATTATCGTCACCTGCACGTTCATCGCGCACGGCACTGAAATTCTTTAATGTCATCCCCCCCTATGTCATCCGCCCCCCTATGTCATCCGCCCCCCTATGTCATCCCCGCGCACGCGGGGATCTCGCAACGGCTTTCAATATCGAAAAAAAGGTACAAGATTCCCGCTTGCGCGGGAATGACCCCAGGTTGAGCAACAGCTTGAACGGGAATGACACCGGGCTGGGCTATGAACTGGCGCATGCATGACAGGATCACGATGTTGCAGCGTCATACCAGAACCTCGGACCGACCCCTTGCGGTCAGCGACAACTCGAAGCGTCATAGCAACGCCAAGAACGGTTTCCGGCTTCACGTAACAATCATGGTATGGCGACTGCTCAAAGCGCCGCGCGGCGATCCGAACCGTCTCCGCAGGATCGGCTTTACCTATGCTACTCACTCTTGTTTTATCCCTCGACAATAATCAGTTCCCGATCTGAAGCCTGCAGAGCGAGTTTCCTTGCCGGTGCGTATTCTGCGCTGTGGTAACAGGCGAGCGCCTGTTCGTAGCTTGCGAAACGCACGATCAGTTGACGCGCATACTGCGGGCCCTCGGGCGTTTCGCAGCGGCCTTTGCCGGCGATCAATTCGGCACCGAACTGGGCGGCAATCGGTGGCCATAATCGGCCGTACTCCTGCA
>JAJDOF010000131.1 GCA_022340305.1 Gammaproteobacteria bacterium | reverse complement strand
TCACCGCAGGGCGGTGCAAGGTCCCCGCTTGCGCGGGGATGACTTATCGGCGATGACGTGTCAGGGATGACGGTGAGATTGCTCGCGGGATCGGAACCCCGCAGCGGGCTAGGCCAGTTCGGTCGTGATACTCAGCGGCCTGGACAGAATACAGCCGACCGGCGAAGTCTTGAGCACATGCTGGTGGAGCTCTTCTATTTGCTCCGGTGTTGCATCTGCGTCCAGGTGAACGATTGCAGAAACGCTCGAAAAACCGGCCGGCACATCGTCGGACAGGCCCAGAAAACCCTGCAAATCGAGGTCCCCGTCCAGCTTGACTTCAAGACTTCTGATCTCGATACCGCGCAAAGCGGCATTCATCGTGTAACCCACGGTCAGGCAGGAGCCATATGCAGCCAGCACCGTTTCGACCATGTTGGGCGCCGTATCGGTCCCGCCCAGCGCGTCCGGCTCGTTCATGTGGATGGTGTGATCGCGAATTTTCGATTCACAGTTGAAGCCCCCCTTCCAGGTCGTTGTTGCACTCCATTTGGTGGCGCCATTAGCAGGATCGTCCTGGACAGCACTTACCAGGGTTCTGACGTTTTGTACGGGTACCCCATTAACTACCTGACTAGCCATAATCGCTTCCTCATGTGATCGGAACCGCCAGAATAATAATAATTTCGGCTACAGACCAGACAATTATTCCCATCGGCAACCGACGCCACCCTTTCGTGAGGCGACTGCGAGGGTCTCCCTGGGAGCCTGCAGCATTGCAGAACGCGAGCGAATTGACTTCGGGTACTTGATTAGCATAATGATCACACTACTGATCATTCTCCCGATTGCAATGCCGCCCCAGACCCTGCTGTCTCTTTTCTCAATCACCCCGGCAAAGCGCGAAGCGGACGGCCAGCTCGCTGCAGGATGCAAGGCCTGATGGCAACGCCGCCCATTATCATCGCCGGCGGTGGCATCGGCGGTCTCGCCGCAGCGCTCGGTCTGGCGCGCAAAGGTTTTAACTCGATCGTACTGGAACGTGCGGCTGAACTCGGTGAGATTGGCGCCGGCATCCAGATCGGTCCGAATGCCTTTCACTGTTTCGATGCCTTGGGGGTCGGCGACGAGGCACGCGCGAAAGCCGTCTACATCGACAATCTGCGTCTGATGGACGCCGTTGAGGGGGAAATGATCGCCGAGATCCCTCTGCAGGAGGCATTCCGCCAGAGATTTGGCAACCCTTATGCCGTCGTGCATCGCGCCGACCTGCACGGGGTGCTGCTCGACGCCTGTCGCGCGAACCGGCTGATCGAATTGCGCACCCGCCACGATGTTAAGGGCTACCGGCAAGATGGCAATTCGGTACAGGTCGAATGCGACAACCACGTGACGCTTGCCGGCAGCGCATTTATCGGCGCCGATGGCCTCAATTCAACCGTTCGCCAGCAACTGGTCGGCGACGGCGCACCGCGTGTCTCCGGGCATACCACTTATCGCTCGGTCATTCCAACCGAGCAGATGCCGGAGGATTTGCGCTGGAACGCCGCCACTCTCTGGGCGGGGCCGAAATGCCACATCGTGCATTATCCTCTAAAGGGTTGGAAGTTATTCAATCTGGTGGTGACCTACCACAATGACGTCACCGAGGCAGTTGCCGGTAAACCGGTGAGCAAGGATGAAGTCTATCGCGGTTTTGAGCATATCTCGGCGCGCGCGCGCCAGATCATCGAGATCGGCGATAACTGGAAATTGTGGGTATTGTGCGACCGTGACCCGATTCTGAACTGGGTCGATGGGCGCGTGGCGTTGCTTGGTGACGCGGCCCACCCGATGCTGCAGTATTTTGCCCAGGGAGCCTGCATGGCGCTGGAGGACGCGGTCTGCCTGGCGCACATGTTGGAGCGGCACAGTGATAATATCAAAATCGCTCTCGACAACTACCAACGCCAACGCCGCGTGCGCACCGCGCGCGTGCAACTCGATTCGCGCTTAATCGGTGATTACATTTACCATCCGCACGGCGCCACCGCCGAAGTGCGCAATCACGTAATGTCGAGACTGAGCCCCGACGAGTGGTACGACAGGCTCGAGTGGCTCTACGGCGGCACCGGGCTCGACGACTGAACTGGAGATTTGTATGTCCCTGACTGAAAAACCTGCGCAAACCCCCGAGCGTCTCGCGTTTTACGAGAAGATCGGCCGAGCGGCCTATACCCCGCTGTGGGAGGTGTTGTCGGACATCATCACGCCGGAACCGAAAAGCGACTGCGTCGCACACCTGTGGCAATTCTCCCAGGCGCGCGAGTGGCTGCTTGAAGCCGGTAACCTGATCAGCGCACGCGAGGCGGAACGGCGTGTGTTGATTCTCGAAAATCCGGGCTTGCGGGGTCAGTCAAAAATTACCACCTCGCTTTACGCCGGACTGCAACTGGTGCTACCGGGAGAGATCGCACCGGCGCATCGCCACAGCCAGTCGGCGCTGCGTTTCGTCGTCGATGGCGCGGGCGCGCATACCAGCGTCAACGGCGAACGCACCAATATGAATTTCGGTGACTTCGTCATTACTCCGCCCTGGGCCTGGCACGATCATGGCAATCATAGCGAAGAACCGATGATCTGGATGGATGGACTCGATATTCCGATGGTTTCCTTTTTCGACGCTTCCTTCGCCGCAGGACTGGACAGCGAAGAGCAAGCGGTTACCCGCCACAGCGGTGACAGTTTCGCGCGCTACGGCACCAACATGCTCCCGGTGGACTACCAGCAGCAAGACCTCGTGTCGCCGATTTTCAATTACCCCTACAGCCGCTCGCGCGAAGCGCTCGAGGTAATGCGGCGCGAACAGGACTGGGACCCCTGCCACGGGCTCAAGATGCGCTACATCAATCCGGTTGACGGACAATTCGCCATGCCGACCATTTCAGCCTTCCTGCAACTGCTACCGGCAGAATTTCGCAGCAACCCCTATCGCAGTACCGATGCCAGCGTATTCGTCGCCACCGAGGGGCACGGCCGCAGCATCATCGCCGGTCAAAGCTTCGAGTGGGGTCCAAAGGATATTTTCGTGGTGCCGAGCTGGGCCTGGGTCACGCATGAAACCGACGCAGACGCGGTGCTGTTCAGCTTTTCCGACCGCACCGCCCAATTGAAACTGGGCTACTGGCGTGAACAGCGCGCCCAGGCATGACATTCCGTGGAGATAAGCAAACGACCGGCCATGCAATCGCTCTCCCGGCAACCCTGGCACTTCGACATCCATGCAATTGCTAACCCCGCATCATCCAATCAAACGGACGCGGCAGTACCATGACGGCTCGATCTGAAGGCATGGGTGGGCACCTGCTGCGCCGCTGTCACCAGATCGCGGTGGCGGTATTTCTCGACGAATGCGCCGCATTTGCGCTGACGCCGTTACAATTCGCGGTGCTCGATTCCCTGTATACCAACGGTCCCCAGGACCAGGTCACCCTGGGTGGCGCCGTGGCCCTCGACCGCACCACGATATCACTGGTGATTGGCAAGCTCGAGCAACGTGAATTGGTCCGTCGTCAACAAGCCAATCGGGACAAGCGTGCGAAAATCGTCACCATCACTGCAGCGGGAAAGGATTTGACTGCTGCCGCGCTACGCGCGGTGCGGGTGGCAGAGCAGCGCATTGTCGCACCGCTCGACGACGCGGAAACCGGGCAATTGCTGCAGTTGCTGGCAAAACTGGCAGACGGCAATAATTCGCTGAGCCGTGCGCCTGAAAAAACTCAGCGCCACGGCGTCGAACCGCGAAAATCAACCAGGAAAATCGCCTAGATCGAAAACATCGACTCCAGGTCATGCTTGGAGAATGCCTTGAAGGCGAGCATGGTATCGGTCTGCTCGATGCCTTCGATCAGGGCGAGGCGGTTGGTCACCAGCTCGGCTACATCGTCATTGCTGCGGGTGCGCACTATGACGACCAGATCGTAATTGCCGGTCACCGAGTAGACTTCCGATATTTCAGGCATTGCCGCCAGTTCCTCGGCTATCTCGGTAATCTTGTTGCTCCTGACGTTGAGTAAAATGATGAATGTGACCATGATCTATTTCTCTGTTAAGTTCCCGGGTTTGCTAATCCGCTTGCGACACTAAACGGTAACGTCGACCGTTTTGTCAACCGAAAGCATCTTCCTGACTTCGACAGGCATCGCGCGCGCCACCAGTATTGACGGATCGTCGGCATCGGAGTAGCCCCACACCCGGACCTCGCTGCCACTCGCTACGGACTGCTTATCATCACCACGCCTGAAATCATGGGCGACCACAAACGAAGTATTACCAAAGCGCTCAACCTGCGAGCTACACACCACGACATCCCCGAAATACAGGGGTTTGCGAAACGACATGTTACTTGCCACCAAGGGGCAGCCGCGAAATAGTTTATCGCGGTGTGTCTGACCGATCAGGTCGAAACCGGCCGCCTGCAGCAGTGCATGCGTACCGGAATCCATCCACAGGTAGTAATGCGGATTGAATATGATACCGGCGGGATCGCAGTGCGCCCATTCGACACGTATTCGTTGCGTGGCTGTAAACATCTGACGGGTCTCGTTGCAGCGGTTAAGCGCGTCAGCTAGCTGTGTCGGCCTTGGCGGGCAGTTAAACTGGCGCGCTGCAAGTATATCGGAAATGGGCTGTCCCGAGTCAACTTATGCCGGGACTACCATTCCTGTCGGAGCAGGTTTAGGCCCCGCTGACGGCACAAAATAAAAGTTAACCCGGGCTCGCACATAACGGGGCAGAATCGAGTTGCCAAATTTTCAACAACAGGCCATGGCGTGAAGCGGCCTCGTTACTGCCTGGCCGGGGCCGGTCAGGCAGATTGGCAAGAATTCGAATCAGGTTTTTTTAGCTGAATCGGTATCGGATTCTACCGGCGCCGCCGGCTGTTCAGCAGCCACACTAGCGCTAGCGTCTTCGTCCGGAGTCATCTTATCCGCGGACCCGGCAGCGGAATTTTCTTTTTCATCTTCGACGCTTTCGCTACCGGCAGCGCGCGTCTCTTCGGGGGTCGCGTCACTCGCGTCGACCCGGGCATAATCGACTGGTACAGCGGATTCATGATTTTCTGCGACAGTCTGCGTAGCTGCAGTCGCGTCACTGACCGCACCCGATGCATCCCCTGCAACCGGGGCTGACACTTCATCGGCTTCCGCGGCAAGTGCGTCCGGCGCCTGATCTGCCTGCGCTTCAACCGAAATCAACACCCTGCCCTGTGGTTGGTCCAGGACCTGGGTGAATTCACGGGTATCGCTTAAAGTTTGCGCACCTTCGGCCAGGTGGCGGTATACCTTGACATAGTCCTGGGTCAGTTCGTTCATCAGGTCAGAAGTCTTGTTAAAGTGACCGTTTACGCTGGCCTTGTAACTTTCCATGTCTTTGCGCGCCTGGTCGAGCTCCGCCTGCAGCTTTTCGACATCGCCGGCAGCGGGGTTGAACACTCGATTCAGCACGACACCGAACAAAGCGCCGGCAAGCAGGACGATACCACCAAACAACCAGACTGGCTCGATAGATTCCACGTAGACTCTCGGGTGTCAAAAAAGAGCGAGCAGTATATGTTATCCGTGGCGGTAATTACAGTTGCCGAAACCGCCTGCCACGGACGCTGCGTTGCGCTCGCTCAGGCGCACAACCGCCTTAATCTGCAGGGCGCGACCGATTTTTATGCAGATGGAACTCGACGCTTTCGACAATTTCGTCGACTGCCGCATCCGCCATATCGTGCTGGCGCGCGATGCTGGCCACCAACAGATCGACTCGTTCGATGTGCGTCGCCCCGGCATCGAGCGCGCGCGCGGCCGACGATGGCTTCAGCAGGCCTTTTGCGGCATTGACATATTTTTCAAAGGGCACGAGGTCGTCCCGCCTGGCGCCCAGTGCGACGCAAACATCAGCAACCCAGTCATAGATACGCGCCGATTCCGCGAGGTCGGAATGCACGGCGTCACGAATCGATATCATCTGGTCACGCTGAATACAGCGGTAATTACCGGTTAGCAGCATGCTCCATTTCGCCATCGGTACGAAGATGGAATCGTGGACCCGCAGCTTGACCGGCAGCGAGAGTTCTTCGCCGTCGACATTGAAGGTCGAGTCGATGATATCCCGCTCGAGGCGGCGTAAAAGCTCGGTATGCTGGTCATGTTCGAACCGAGCCGCCTTGAAATTGGTGGGCAGCGTCACCTGCAGCACGTTAATGGCTTCACCGGGTGGCCTGAACGCCTGGGGATCGGGGCTGCACAGGGTAACCAGTTGCGGATCCAGAATATCCCATACCGAGGCATCGGCATAACAGTCCCTCAGCACCTGGCAATCGAGCCCGGGAACACGCTGCAGAAATGGCAGGGGCGGCATGTTCATGATGGATATGCAGGGGATTTCTGCCTGCGCGATACGCTGCAACAGGGCGCGAATTTCGCCATGGCGATACTGCGGTTCCTGCATGGCCAGGGCAACCAGGTCGAAACGTCCGACATCGACCGCATCGGGCCCGCTGGCGCTGATCTCACCGGGTAGCTGCTGCGAACGAATCACCACCGGCTCGTCGCGACCGCGCAACGGCATGCGAATCTCGATACCTTCAGCGTTGATTGCGCTCGCTTCTGCGGGCAGGCAGACCAGCTGGACGTTGTGTCCGGCGAGCGCCAGCTTGCTGGCGAGCAGGGACCCATAAGAGGCCCCGAGGATAAGAATTTCAATTTTGCTGGTCATGGTGATACCCGATGGCGGTAAGTTGCCTCAGAAGGTCTTTCGCTGGCAGACCCGAGACAACTAAATACGTGGTTAGCTTCAAAACAGATCTCTACATATCGCTGCAATCCAGTGCACTTACTGTCTCCAGCCGCTGGCGCGGGTCACCGCCAGGGCGAACCGCTCCAGGCAGGCACTCATATCCGCTACCGGCAGATATTCCCGCTGCTTAGCGTCGACCAGTGGCCGCTCCAGTTCGCCACCGGCCGCCAGCATCGCGGTACCGAGCGCGGTCACTTCCGCCATCGCATTGACCGACACCCGGCGATTGAGCACATTTGCCAGGAACTGGCAAAAATACGGGTTCACCGAGACCCCGCCGTCTATCGAAATCCGCTCACTAATGGTGGCGAACTGACCCATGGCGCGGATCACTTCGGCGGCACGTAAAGCGACGCCTTCCAGCAGCGCCTGCACCAGGTCCCGACGATCCGTTTCCAGCGACATGCCAATCCACAGTCCTGCGGCGTTCCGGTCCCAATGTGGACAGGCCAGCCCGGACAGCGCCGGAACGAAAACCAGGTCCCGATCGATCGCGGCAACGCGCTCGAATTGATTGATCTCGCGGTAATCGTCGAACAGGCCCAGCTTGCGGCTCCAATCGACCGCGGAACCGGCGCAATAAACGCCGCCATCGAGCGCATACACGGGTTTGGCGGGAGCAATTTCCCAGGCTATGGTCGGCAATAAACCCTGCGCGGGTGACCGCTGCGGCTGGTTACCGGTAACCACGAGGGCAAAGGCACCGGTGCCGAAAGTGATCTTGGTATCACCAGCATTGCGACAACCATGTCCATACAGCGAGGCCTGCTGGTCGACCACGCTCGCGCGCACCGCAATGCGACCATGCGGCGTCGCGATGCCGCCCAGTTCACCGGTGGTGGGTACAATTTCGGGTAACACCTCGGGCGGCACCCCGAAAATTTCGCACAGTTCGCTGTCCCATTGGCCGGTCTGCAGGTTGAGCAACGAGGTACGCGACGCGGTGCTGATGTCGGTCACAAACCGACCGGCCAGGCGATCGAGGAAATAGGCATCGGTTGTCCCCATTCTAAGCTTGCCCTGGCGCAGCAGGGTTCTGGCATCTCTGTAATTCTGCAAAATCCAGGCGAGCTTGCTCGCCGAAAAGTAGGAATCCAGCGGCAAACCGGCGAGTTCCAGTACGCGCGCCTCGTGACCATCGCGCTTGAGCGCTTCGATGACCGCGTGGGTGCGGTTATCCTGCCAGACGATCACCGGCGTCAGTGCCTGTTTGCTGTCAGCATCCCAGGCCAGGCAGCTTTCGCCCTGGTTATCGAGGCCGATCGCGCTAACCGCCGGGCTCGCCGCGATGCAGGCCTCAATGCCGGCAATCAGTTCGCTGGCATCGTGCTCGACCCAGCCAGATTGGGGATAGAACTGCTGGTGATGGGCAACATGGGTGATTTCGGTTCGACCATCATCGAACACGCACAACGCGCGCGTACTCGTGGTTCCCTGGTCGATGGCGAGAATGGTCATGGACGCTCTCCTGGAAATACGCTCATCGACAAGACTCGATTTCGAGCGTCAAAGACTGGCATATACGCAGATCTCAAATGGATATATCCGCAATAGTACCCCGCACTGTCTCCTGGCACGACTACTACGGGCGCGCAATTCACGGCTGGCGCCGCGTAACGGCATGCGACCCATTGCGTCAGTTGCTGGTGCAGGAATAATGCGGCCGTGCTGGCGCTTAAGTTTGCCATTTAGGAGGCAATCTTGCGACATGATTTGACGTTTCAGTCGGCGAACGGCAAGATACGGGAAGTTCACTGCGACGCCAACCCACCGCAGGTTTCAGAAGAAGGGGTAGTAGCGCGGCAACTACAGGTAAAGGCGCAGACGGGCCAGGATCCGCGCGCAGGCTTGCCGGGCAAATAATAACAACAGCGAGGGAGAATCCGAGTAGTGCCCAGGTTCATTGTTAACTACGTCAAGGTAGTCGACTACTTGTCGCTCAAGTGCGGTCGCCTGGCCATGTACCTGATTTTCGTTATGATCGGCGTGCTGCTGCTCGACGCCGTCACCCGCAACATCATCAACATTCCGCTGTCCTGGTGCATTGAAATGGCGCAGTTCACGATAACAGCCTACTACATCGTCGGTGGGCCCTACTCGATGCAGCTCGACAGCCACGTGCGCATGGATCTGCTCTACTCGAAGTTTTCGCCGGTAAACCAGGCCCGGCTCGACTGCTTTACGGCACTTTTCCTGGTGATTTACCTGGTGTGCCTGTTGATCGGTGCGATCTCGAGCACCAGATATGCAATCGAATACGATCAACACAAGTTCTCGCAATGGAACCCGTCGATGGTGCCGATCAAGCTAATCATGGTGTTCGGCATCGTGCTGATGCTGCTGCAGTCCGTTTCCATCTTTTTCAAGGACCTGGCAAAGGCCCGAGGTACCGAGCTGTCATGAGTTACGAAGCCATTGCCATTTTCATGTTCATCTCGATGATGCTGATGCTGCTGACCGGCCAGCGCGTTTTCGCCGCCATCGGCGTCGTCGCCGCGCTCGCGTCGCTGTTGCTGTGGGGCGACAGCGCGGTAGAGATGCCGTTCAACGCCGCCTTCAAACTGTTCAACTGGTACCCGCTGCTGACCCTGCCGCTGTTCATTTACATGGGCTATATCCTCTCCGAATCGGGCATCGCCGATGACCTCTACGCGATGTTTCACGTCTGGATGGGCGGTCTCAAGGGCGGCCTTGCGGTCGGCACCATATTACTGATGGTGGTGATCTCGGCGATGAACGGCCTCAGCGTCGCCGGCATGGCGATCGGCGCGACCATTGCACTGCCGGAAATGCTGAAGCGGGGTTATGACAAGATTATGATCACCGGGGTGGTGCAGGCCGGCAGTTCGCTCGGCATCCTGGTGCCGCCGAGCGTGGTGCTGGTGCTGTACGGCATGATCGCGCGCCAGCCGGTCAGCCAGCTGTGGCTGGCGGGGGCGATCCCGGGTCTGATGATG
>JAJDOF010000124.1 GCA_022340305.1 Gammaproteobacteria bacterium | reverse complement strand
ATGTCTGAAAAATATTCTTTGCCAAATCGATACCAATTAACGTAACTTTCATGTTGAACACCTCTCGTTGTTTATTGATGGGTAAATCAATAATGGCGCATCACGACGCCGTTTAACACGAGAGGTGTTCATCCCATCACTATCGTTTTTGGGCCAGGCTGGAAAACGGCTCCGGACCCGTTTCGAGGGCCAACCAGGCATAAAAAATCCCGCCCGGTGGCGGGGCTATAAATTGAAATTTACGGTTTGCTAAACCTCTTCCCTTTTATCAGATCCATTCAATCCAGGCATTCGAGATTGTTAGCCGTTTGCATTCAGTTGCGGGATGTTTATGTTTTGCGCACAACCGATCAGGGTTGTCACTCAGGACTGGTAGCCGTCCATCAGCGTTTGCCAGTCGTCTGCGTCGTAATGCAGGTGCTGTTGGCGATGGCGTTTTTCCATCGATCGCTGAAAACGGTAGAGCGGTTGCCATTGCCAGTCATCAAGCCTGGCCATGATGCGCGCCTTGTCAAAGTCGACCAGGTAAAAACGATCGCTGGAATCCAGCAGTATGTTATCGGATGTAAGATCGGCGTGCCGTATTCCCGCCGTGTGCATCTGCTTGACCAGCAAACCCAGCTTATACCAGCATTCGTGCGACAGGTTCTGACGCTGCAGTCGTTGCGTCATCATCTCGGTATCATCCAGAAAGCCGGTGATCAGCGCCGCACGGTACCACAGCCCGGTGCGGCAGGTGCAGGCAGCAATCACTTCCGGCACTGGCAAATCAGCGGCGCGGGCACGCAGTAATACCTCCCACTCGCGCCAGGGTCGGGATAACGATTGACCAAGCCACAGATACTGGTCGAAGAACAGATTACCCACCATGCCACCACGGTGATAACGACGCAACACCGCCTTGCGACCGTCGAGCTCGATCAGACAACTGCCACCGCGACCACCGATGGTCGCCTGAAAACCGGCCTTTTGCTGCCAGAACTGCGGATCAAAATGCTCGTCCAGAAACTGCCAGTCAATCCCCTCCTGCTGGCGGATACGGCACTTCGAGCTGCTCGACTCAAGCGCCATGTTGCCCGATTTCGGCGAGCCGAACCTGTGCCTGTCGGGCGCCGTTGGCAAGCATGGTCGAGTCGTCCGACAACGAATCCACGCTGACCCGGCTGATGCTTGCAGCGACAATGTTCGAATCGGCCGAGATGATCTTGTGATAGTGCGGCGTATAGCCGACCCATTGCCCGGTATCCGCATTGATTTGCTGCTCCCACAACACCTCGACCCGGGTGCCGATATGCCGCGACAGCGCACGCTGCTTGAGCTCGGCCGCGAGCACGTGCATTTCCCGGCTACGCGCCTTCCTGAGCGCAGCGTCGATCTGCTCCGGCAGCCGCGCAGCCTTGGTGCCCGCGCGTGCCGAAAAAGGAAAGATATGCATGTGACCAAAGCCGACGCTGGCAATAAAGTCCATCGTCTGACGCCACTCCTGCTCGGTCTCACCGGGAAAGCCGGTAATCAGGTCCGTGGTCACGTTAAACAACGGCACGGCACGGCGCGCCTGCTCAACCAGGCGCGCAAAATCGGCAGTCTTGCAGCGCCGCGCCATGCGGCGCAACACCGTATCGCTACCGCTCTGAATCGGCAGATGCATGTGCGGCATCAATCGCGGGTTGTCGAACAGTTCGAAAAAATTCGGTTCCAGGTCCCAGGGTTCGACCGAGGCCAGGCGAATCCGCGGAATATCGCTGTGCTCGAGAATGAGGGTCAGTAAGCGCATCAGACTGGAATCGATATCGCTGCCGTAGCCACCGACGTGAACGCCGGTTAACGCGATCTCCTGCACGCCCTGAAGATGCAGCCGATTGATTTCGTCGAGTATATCCTTCTCGCCGCGGCTGCGTTCGTCGCCACGCGCGATGGTCACAATACAATAGGTACAGCGGTAGCGACAACCGTCCTGAATCTTGATGAAACCGCGGTGTCGACCACGCAATAACAATGCATTTGGCGACTCTGCGAACTGCCCCGCTACGGCGTTGCCATTGTCGCCCACCAGCTTCAATGCCCGCTCAACCAACTGATCCTTGCTGTGGTTGTCTACCACCAGGTCAACGCCGAGGCAGGACTTGACCGTTTCCGGATTCAGGCTCGCGTGGCAACCGGTGACGACAAGGCTGGCCGCCGGGTTGCGACGCTGCAGGCGCGCGATTTGCTGGCGCGACTTACGGTCCGCCTGCGCAGTAACCGCACAGGAATTAAACACCACGAGGTCCGCTTCTTCCGCATCGGCCGTAACCTGGTGCCCAAGCTGCATGAACTGGCTAGCCCAGGTTTCCAGCTCGGCTTCGTTGAGTCGACACCCGAGTGCCTGGAAATTGATATACATGTTAATCGACCTGGAAAAATTGCGCGGATTCTAACAAGAAATCAGCGCGACCGCGGTTTTTTTACTAGCGCAGCAATTGCTGACGCTTCTCTTGAGCCTTGGACAACGTCGCCGGATCCGCATCCGCCGAAGTCAGCACCTGGTCATAGAGGCGAATGGACTGTTTCGAGTTACCATTGAGGCGGTGAAATTCGGCTTCGGCCATCAATTGCAGGGCGGGTCTTTTTAACGATTTATAGATTTCGGAAAGGGCAAAATATACCTGCTGCTGGCGCGGATACTCGAATTCCAGTCGCCTGGCGATGTCGAGTGCCGCCTGGGGCCGACCCACACGATTCAACAGGCGCAGCAACTCCATCGATAAAACATAATCGCCGGGGAAAATATCCAGCAGGTGACGGTAGACCGTTTCAGCTTCCGCATCGCGGCGCAAAAGTTCGAGGTTTTCGGCATAGGCGATGCCGTACCAGATATTTTCATTGCTCTCCCGATACAGGTCTGCAAGCTTTGCGTCTGCCTGCTGGTATGCGCGATCCCTGCTAGCGGCCAGTGCTCGCAGGTAGGCGCTGCCCTGGTCAGGTAGATGAATGTTGCTTATATACTGCAGGTAGTCTTTAAACAGCAGGTAGTCGTCAACCTGGTCGCCGCTGCCCGCCTTGTTTTTGACGCGTGCAATCGCCTCGGCGATACGGTTGTTGTTAACCGGGTGGGTACGCAAATACTCGATATCGCCAAGTTCGCTGCTGCCTGATAGCTTCGCCATGATGGTAAAAAACTCGACCATACCGTTGGTGTCGAAGTTTGCCTGGTACATCAAATCGATCCCCAGGCGGTCTGCCTCGTATTCGTTCTCACGAGTGAAGTTGACCATTGCCTGCTGCGCCCCTGCCATACCGCCAAACAACACAGCCGAACCGACCTGCGAATCCACGGTCCCCAGCAACAGCCCAGCGAGCATGGTCAGCATCGAGGCAGTGTTGACCTCGCCGCTTTTCTTCATCATGTCCAGGCCATGCATGAGCCGCACGTGGGCAATTTCGTGCGCCATTACCGAAGCCAGTTGGTGTTGGCTTTGCGCGTACGCAATCAAACCGCGATTGACACCGATAAAACCACCGGGCAAGGCAAAGGCGTTTACCGCGTCATCGCGCACGATAAAGAATCGATAGTCGCGCAGACGGAAATCAAGCCCTGTCAGCAAGCGATGACCGAGATCGTTGATGTAGCGATCCAGCATTGGATTGGTTTCGACCAGGCCCGCGGCCAGCAGTCTTTCATAAACCGATGCCCCCAGGCGGGTTTCACGTTCGATATTCATTGCCGAATTTTCGCCCAGGCTCGGCAACTCCGTGGCAGCCAGGACATAACCACAAACCATTGCCAGCAGCACGACAATTAGCGGACGCCTGTAGCGGCGCGCGTGGCTGGACTGGTTAACTCGCGGGGACATTTGAAGTGGTTCGATTGGAAATGGTTCGATTGGAAATTGAGCTATATTAGAATAGTATCGACATGGCCGTATAGTATTCGTTCCTGAAATCCAGACCAAATGCCCAAGATTAAAGAAATAAGCGTCGCCGACCTGGCGCGCATGCTGCGCAATGAAGATCATTTCGATCTCGTCGATATCCGTACACAAATCGAAATGGAACGCGGCGTGCTGCCCAATGCCAAAGCGCTGGCCATGCACCTGGTTCCGCTCAAATTACGGTTTTTCTCCGAATCACCCAGGCAAATCGTCGTCTATTGCCGCACCGGAAGCCGTTCCGCTCAGGTATGCCGGTTCTTGAATCAACAGGGCATCAATAACGTAATCAGCCTGCGTGGTGGCGTCGTTCGATGGGTCGCCGCGGGACACCTGATGGATCTGGAACCGCGCGAAGTCATCGGCTGAAACCCCGCCCACTTGCGTTTTCAAATGCGCTGGCATATAACTGCAGCCGAGCGATAACCCAATCACAGCAGGAGATTTACGATGGCCGAATTCGACCAAGAACTGGATGCTTCGGGACTGAATTGTCCGCTACCGATACTGCGCGCCCGGAAAGCGCTGGGTGGCATGGACCCCGGCCAGGTACTAAAAATCATTTCCACCGACCAGGGCTCGGTCAAGGATTTCGAGGCATTCGCCAAGCAGACCAATAATCCGCTGTTATCATCGGGCGAACAGGGTGGCAAATTCGTATTTCTCATCAAGAAATCCTGAATAGCCGGCAGAACTCACCGTCGGAATCAAATCGCCGAGACCGAATATTATCGTAATTGGTAGCATTTGTTGCGCGGCAACCTCGGAATTGCTCATTTATTGAGGATATCCTCAATAAATCCCAGTTGTTATTAGTGCATTTGTAATACAACCATAATAAAATTTAAGGTTTGGCGTAATCATACCGCCGAATCTAACCGGCATATTAGAGGTCAGTGTGGAATTATCGGGTTCTGAAATAATTATTCAGTTTTTGAAGGACGAGGGTGTCAAGCATCTGTTCGGTTATCCGGGCGGGGCGGTTCTGCATATTTATGACGCATTACAAAAACAGGATGACGTCATGCACATACTGGTGCGCCACGAACAAGGCGCAACCCACGCGGCCGACGGCTATGCGCGCGCGACCGGTAAACCGGGGGTTTGCCTGGTAACTTCCGGTCCGGGTGCAACCAATGCGGTGACCGGCATCGCCACCGCCTATATGGACTCGATTCCGCTGGTGGTATTGACCGGCCAGGTACCCAGTCACGCCATCGGCAGCGACGCCTTCCAGGAAGTCGATGCGGTTGGCGTCACGCGACCCTGCGTCAAGCACAATTTCCTGGTCAAGGACTTGAACAAGCTTGCGGAAACCTTGAAAAAGGCATTTTACGTTGCTACTACCGGCCGCCCGGGTCCAGTCGTTGTCGATATTCCCAAAGACATCACCGCGCCACACATCAAGATCCCCTATGTTTACCCGGAAAAGATCGAGATGCGCTCTTACAATCCCAATTTCAAAGGGCATCCGCGCCAGATCAAACGCGCGCTCGAACTGTTGCTCGGCGCCAAGCGTCCGATGATTTATAGCGGGGGCGGGATCATCATGGGAGAGGCCTCCGAGGAATTACGCAAATTCGTACGCAAGCTCGGCTATCCGATCACGCAAACCCTGATGGGGCTTGGTGCTTTTCCCGGCACAGACCCGCAGTTTATCGGCATGCTCGGCATGCACGGAACCTACGAAGCCAATATGGCGATGCACGAATGCGATGTTTTATTTTGTATCGGTGCACGCTTCGATGACCGCATTACCGGCGTCACCAGCAAGTTCTGTCCTTATGCACAGATCATTCACGTCGATATCGATCCCGCCTCGATATCCAAAACGATTAATGCCGATGTGCCGATCGTAGGCGGTGCCAGGCAAGTGCTCACCGAGATGCTCAAGGCACTCGACAAGACCGAGCTGAAGATCGACAAGAGCGCAATCGATGCCTGGTGGAAACGAATCGCCGCCTGGCAATCGCAGGACAGCTTTGCCTATGACAAGACCAGCGAACTGATCCAGCCCCAGGCCGCGGTAGAAGAGCTTTACCGGGTCACCAAGGGCGATGCCTATATCACCTCGGATGTCGGCCAGCACCAGATGTACGCGGCGCAGTTCTATCCGTTTGACAAGCCGCGTCGCTGGATCAATTCCGGCGGTCTCGGTACCATGGGCTTCGGCCTGCCCGCGGCGATGGGGGTCAAGCTGGCCTTTCCAGACAAGGACGTGGCCTGCATTACCGGCGAAGGCAGCATACAAATGTGCATACAGGAATTGTCCACCTGCCTGCAATACAAAACCCCGGTAAAAATTATCAACCTCAACAATCGCTATCTCGGCATGGTGCGCCAGTGGCAGGAATTCTTTTACGAGAAACGTTATTCGCATGTGTACATGGATTCGTTGCCCGATTTTGTCAAGCTGGCAGAGGCCTATGGCCACGTCGGCATACAGGTCGATAAACCAGCGGATTTACACGACGCGATGGTAGAGGCGTTCAAGCTGAAGGATCGTACCGTCTTCCTCGACATCATTACCGACCAGGAAGCCAACGTTTACCCGATGATTTCGGCGGGCAAGGCCCACAATGAAATGGATATATCACCACTACAGCAACTGAAACAGGCTTCGCTGAAGGCTAAAGGAGAACTGGTCTAATGCGGCATATCGTCTCCCTGCTGGTCGAAAACGAGGCCGGCGCACTATCACGCATATCGGGTCTGTTCTCCGCGCGCGGTTACAACATCGAGTCGCTGACCGTGGCGACTACCGAGGATTCCACGCTATCGCGCATGACTATCATCACCACCGGTTCGGATCGCATTATCGAGCAGATTACCAAGCAATTGAACAAGCTGGTCGACGTGGTCAAATTGCAGGACATGACCGAAGGCAATTTCATTGAACGTGAAATGATGTTCGTCAAGGTAAAGGCCGATGGTGAATCCAAGCGCGCAGAAATTCATCGCCTGTCCGATATTTTTCGCGCACGCATCATTGACGTTACCGATACCACCTTTTGCATCGAGTTAACCGGTTCCGGCGACAAGCTCGACGCCTACATCAAGGCGATGCACGAAAACAACATCGTCGAAGTGGTACGTTCCGGCTCGATGGGTATACTTCGCGGTGAAAAAGCGCTGACCCTGTAATCCCTTTACGATATTCCAGTTACGACTTTAATTCTCGACATACACTAACCAGACGCAACACGAGGCTGTTATGAACATTTATTACGATAAGGATTGTGATTTATCCATTATTCAGGGTAAGAAAGTAACCATCGTGGGCTACGGCTCGCAAGGCCATGCCCACGCCAACAACCTCAAGGATTCCGGTGTGGATGTTACCGTGGCACTGCGTGCCGGATCGACCTCGGCTGCCAAGGCAGAAGCGGCAGGCCTGACCGTCAAGAATACTGCCGATGCCATTCGCGATGCTGATGTGGTGATGATTCTGACGCCGGATGAATTTCAGCGCGAACTCTACGAAAACGAAATCGAACCGAACATCAAGCAAGGCGCCGCGATGGCCTTTGCTCATGGATTCGCCATCCACTTCAACCAGGTTGTGCCACGTGCCGATCTCGACGTCATCATGATCGCGCCCAAGGCGCCCGGACACACCGTGCGTTCCGAATTTGTCAAGGGCGGTGGTATTCCCGACCTGATCGCGATCCAGCAGGATGCTTCCGGTATGGCCAGGGAGCTCGCGTTGTCCTACGCTGCGGGGATCGGTGGTGGACGCACCGCGATCATCGAAACAACCTTTCGCGATGAAACCGAAACCGATTTGTTCGGCGAACAAACTGTACTTTGCGGCGGTACCATCGAACTGGTAAAGGCTGGTTTCGAAACCCTGGTCGAAGCCGGTTACGCACCCGAGCTTGCCTACTTCGAATGCCTGCACGAACTCAAACTAATCGTCGACCTTATCCACGAGGGCGGCATCGCCAACATGAATTACTCGATCTCCAACAATGCTGAATTCGGTGAGTACACCACCGGCAACAAAATCATCAACGAGGAGAGTCGCTGGGCGATGAAGGAGTGCCTGGAAAATATTCAAAACGGCAACTATGCGAAGAGCTTCATCTCGGAAGGCCAATCCAACTACCCGTCGATGACTGCATGGCGGCGAAACAACGCCGCGCATGAGATTGAACAGGTCGGTTCCCGCCTGCGCGCAATGATGCCCTGGCTGAGTGCTAACGCCCTGGTCGACAAATCGCGCAACTAGTCGCATTATCACCGAGTCCCGATCCCGGGCTCTAGTGACCGACGATCTGAACAAGCGGTGCTGACAGGCGATACCAATGGACGATAGCAATCCTAAAGAAACACGCAAGAATATGCCCAGGGGCATATTCTTGCTGCCTAACCTGTTCACCACGGGTGCGCTGTTTGCCGGCTTTTACGCGATCATCGCGGCGATGAATGGCCACTTTGAAATCGCCGCAACGGCAATATTCATCGCCGGATTACTCGATGGCCTGGACGGTCGCGTGGCGCGCCTGACCAATACCCAGTCAGCTTTCGGTGCCGAGTTCGACAGCCTGTCCGACATGGTATCTTTCGGTGTCGCACCGGCACTCGTCGTCTATATGTGGTCATTGGTTTACCTGCGCGATGTATCCAACTTCATGGGTAAAATCGGCTGGATGGCAGCCTTCATCTACGCCACCGCGACCGCGTTGCGACTGGCGCGTTTCAACACCCAGATAGGTACCGCCGACAAGCGCTATTTCCAGGGCCTGGCGAGTCCGGCTGCCGCCGCCGTGGTGATGGGCGCGGTGTGGTTTTGTGAGAGTTACCATATTCGCGGAACGGATGTTACTTACGGCGCGCTGCTGCTAACGCTTACCGCGGGCCTGCTCATGGTGTCCCGCTTTTCCTATTACAGCTTCAAGGATCTGGACCTGCGCGAAAAGGTGCCTTTTGTCACGCTGCTCGCGGCGATCCTGGTTTTCGTGTTTCTGTCGCTGCGCCCGGCCACCGTACTGTTTGCTTTTTTCTTCCTGTACATGATGTCGGGGCCGGTTACCTCCCTGTTTCGCTGGAACCGCAAACGCATGCGCCTGGCGGAATCCGGCGGGGAATCGAAAGCCGAACCCTGAGCTCAAGATTTTGCTTGGCAAGCCTCGCGGACTTGGCTATATTTCCAGCCATGCAATTGCTACTGCGACCTTTGCATTGTGTTCACAGCCGGTCTGAAGCAGTGCCTGAACCAGGACCACAACCCCTGCCACCCCTCTGCTGCCCTGAAGCTGGCACGAAAACGTATGACGAATAGCTAAACCACAGTAGATTTCTGCCAGGGACTCAACAAAAGAGACAGCGATGAACAAGGACAAGCTAATAATATTCGACACCACCCTGCGCGATGGCGAACAGAGCCCGGGCGCATCCATGACTCGTGATGAAAAAGTCCGCATCGCCCGCGCGCTTGAGTTGATGAAAGTCGACATCATCGAAGCCGGCTTTCCGATCGCCAGCGACGGTGATTTCGCATCGGTCAAAGCAGTCGCCAAAATTGTCAAGGACAGCACGGTCTGCGCCCTGGCGCGCGCCAAGCAGGTAGACATCGAACGTGCCGGCGAAGCGATCCGCTCCGCCAATTCCGGGCGTATCCATACTTTCCTGGCGACCTCGCCGATTCACATGCAGCAAAAATTGCGTATGTCGCCGGACCAGGTGGTCGAAGCCGCGGTGGCGGCCGTGCGCATGGCGCGTCAATACACCGATAATATCGAGTTTTCACCCGAAGATGCGGGCCGCTCGGAACCCGATTTTCTTTGCCGGGTAATCGAAGCGGTGATCGCCGCAGGTGCGACTACGATCAATATTCCCGATACCGTTGGCTACAACCTGCCGCACCAGTTTGGCGACCTGATCCGCGACCTGATAGAACGTGTTCCAAATTCTGACAAAGCAATATTCTCGGTGCACTGCCATAACGACCTCGGCCTGGCGGTCGGTAATTCTCTATCGGCGGTGATCAACGGAGCGCGCCAGGTCGAATGTACGATTAACGGCCTGGGTGAGCGCGCCGGCAATGCCTCGCTCGAGGAAATCGTCATGGCGGTGCGAACCCGCCAGGACGTATTTCCCTGCGACAGCGATCTCGACACCACGCAGATCATGAACTGCTCCAAACTGGTATCCGGGATTACCGGTTTCAGCGTGCAACCCAACAAGGCAATCGTTGGCGCCAATGCCTTCGCTCATGAATCCGGCATTCATCAGGACGGCGTATTAAAATCGCGTGAAACCTACGAAATCATGCGTGCCCAGGACGTGGGCTGGAGCACTAACAAACTGGTGCTCGGCAAGCATTCGGGACGCAACGCCTTTAAATCGCGCATGGCGGAATTGAACTTTCAGTTCGACTCCGAAGAAGAATTGAATGAAGTGTTTGCGCGCTTCAAGACGCTGGCGGACAAGAAGCACGATATCTTTGACGAGGATTTGCTGGCGCTGGTGAACGAGGCGACTTTCGAAAACGAAAACGAAACCATTAAACTGGTCAGTCTGCGGGTATGCAGTGAAACCGGCGAAGTGCCGCGCGCCAGCATCACACTGAACATCGATGGCAGCGAGCAACAGTCCGAGGCCATCGGCGATGGTCCGGTCGATGCCTGCTTCAAGGCGATCGAAAAACTCACCGCAGTCGGTGTTGCATTGCAACTCTACTCGGTCAATGCGATTACCACGGGCACCGATTCACAGGGCGAAGTCACCGTCAGGGTTGAAAAAAACGGTCAGGTCGTCAACGGCCAGGGCGCCGATACCGATATTGTCATCGCCTCGGCCAAGTCATACATCAATGCGCTCAACAAAGTCATCAATAGCGGTGGCCGCACCCATCCGCAACGCGGGGATGTCTAGTCTTCGATGCTAAGCTTGCGACAACAGCAATGCCTGCAAGGCATCGGGATTCGATCGTGGTGCAATCGAAGCTCCGCTGAGGCAAGCTCGCGCGCTGTCACGCAGGTAACGGCACCCGCTGTCGCAGACATGCTTGCAGCGAGCGCGACACCAACCAGCGAACTCAAGTTGACTCGGTCAAGTCTCGCAGGCATAGCCCCTGCCCCCGATCAGCCAGTGCCTGCGCAAGCCTACGAACTTCCGCCACTCGACAACTGGGATGCCATCATTGGTGCGATACAGCAATGCAGTGCCTGTGAACTGTCGCAGAACTGTACCCAGAAGGTCCCTGGAGTCGGTGACCGCGAGGCAGATCTACTCATCATCGGCGAAGGGCCGGGCCAGGATGAAGACATTCGCGGCGAACCTTTCGTCGGCCGTTCGGGACAATTACTCGATCGCATGCTGGCCGCTATCGGTATCGCACGCGAACAGGTTTACATCACCAATATCGTCAAGTGCCGTCCCCCCAACAATCGCGACCCGAAGTCTGAAGAGGCGCAACAATGCCGGGTTTACCTGGACGCCCAGATCAAACAGATCGCGCCGAAGGTCATCCTTGCGGTGGGTCGCGTCTCGGCGCAAACCCTGCTCGACAGCAACTTGCCGGTGGGCAAGTTAATTCAGCAAATCCACCAGCTACCGGGTACCGAGATACCCGTCAAGGTAACCTATCATCCTGCCTATTTACTGCGCAGCCCGGCAGCCAAGGCAATCGCCTGGCAGGATCTGAAACTGCTGCACCGCATGCTGCAATGATGGAATCCGAGCTGCGCTTTCGACGCATGACGCTGGACGACCTCGGGCAGGTGATGAAGGTAGAACGCGAGGTTTACGAGTTCCCCTGGAGCGAACAGATTTTCAGCGACTGTATCCGTGTGGGCTATTACTGCTGGATCGGTCTGCAACAGCAAACCATGATCGGTCATGCGGTCATCAGTGTCGTCGGCGACGAAAGCCACATGCTCAACCTGTCGATTGCACGTGCCCATCAGGGTAAAGGTTATGGTCGCCAATTCGTCGATTTCCTGATCGACGAGGCCCGAGTAAAACAAGCGCAAACCATGCTGCTCGAAGTTCGACCCAGTAATACGGCGGCGATAAGTTGCTATAATGACGCGGGTTTTAATGAGATCGGATGCCGTAAAGATTACTACCCCGCACCCACTGGACGCGAAGATGCACTGCTGTTTGCGAAGCAAATTTCCCCGGCAGGCGATGCACCCGACACTGACCAACCTCATTAACAGGTATTCCTAAATAATGTCAGACATTGATGAAATGCGTCGGCGCCGCACTTTTGCGATTATTTCGCATCCAGACGCAGGTAAAACCACGGTCACCGAGAAGCTGCTGCTGTTTGGTAAAGCCATCCAGATGGCCGGTACCGTAAAAAGTCGCAAGGCGTCGAGGCACGCCACCTCCGACTGGATGGAACTGGAAAAGCAACGCGGTATCTCGGTGACCTCGTCGGTGATGCAGTTCCCCTATCGCGACAGCATCATCAACTTGCTGGATACGCCCGGACACGAAGATTTTTCCGAAGATACCTATCGCACCCTGACTGCAGTCGATTCTGCGCTGATGGTGATCGACTGCGCCAAGGGTGTCGAGGAGCGTACCATCAAGTTAATGGAGGTCTGCCGCCTGCGTGACACGCCGATTATCACCTTCATCAACAAACTCGATCGCGAGGGTCGCGATCCGATTGAATTGCTCGACGAAGTGGAAGCGGTGCTCAACATTCGCTGCGCCCCGATTACCTGGCCTATCGGTATGGGCAAAAGCCTGAAAGGCGTGTTTCACCTGCTGAACGATTCGGTACACCTGTTTTCGGCGAGCGCCGCTGACAAGATCAGTGCTGGCGAAGTCATACAGGGGCTCGATAATCCGAAACTGGACGAATTACTGGGCCCGCTAGCGGCTGAATTTCGTGAGGAAATCGAGCTGGTACGCGGCGCTTCCGACGACTTCGACCTCAAACGTTACCTGGCCGGGGAATTAAGCCCGGTATTCTTTGGCTCGGCAATTAACAATTTCGGCATGGCCGAACTGCTTGACGCCTTTAATAACTTTGCACCGTCGCCGACAGCGCGCCCCAGTAAAACTCGCATGGTCGAACCAGAAGAGGATAAGCTGACCGGTTTCGTGTTCAAGATTCAGGCCAATATGGACAAGCAACACCGCGATCGCATCGCTTTCATGCGCATTTGCTCCGGCAAGTACACTCGCGGCATGAAAGTTTTTCATGTTCGTATCGGCAAGGATATGAAAATTCCTGATGCGCTGACCTTCTTCGCCGCTGACCGGGGACACGTCGAGGAAGCGCATGCCGGAGATATTATCGGCATCCACAATCACGGCACCATCCGCATAGGCGACAGCTTCACGCAGGGGGAGCAGCTCGCCTTCACCGGCGTGCCGAACTTTGCGCCCGAGTTGTTTCGTCGCGCCCGCCTCAAGGATCCACTTAAAATGAAAGCGCTGCTAAAAGGCCTCACCCAACTGTGCGAGGAAGGGGCAACGCAATTATTCAGGCCGATCGCCAATAACGACCTGATCCTGGGTGCGGTCGGTATCCTGCAGTTCGACGTGGTTGCGCATCGGCTCAAAGACGAATACGGCGTCGATTGCCTGTTTGAAGCAGTCAACGTCAACACCGCGCGCTGGATAAGCAGTAAAGACGGCAAGAAACTGGAAGAGTTCAAAAACAAGCTGCGCAGTAATCTCGCCCTCGACCACGCTGGCGACCTGGCCTATGTCGCGCCCTCGCGGGTGAACCTGACAATGACGCAGGAACGTTGGCCAGAAATCGAATTTCTTGCAACCCGTGAACACGGCGATCATGAATCCGGCTAAAACTGTTGCGATTGCCTGGCTAGGTGCTGTACTCAGCTGCGGCCAGGCCAGCGCCGACGGCGGCTTCGCAACCCGCGACCTGAACCCGATATTACAACCCATCTATCTGCCGACGCTCGCTACCTTCAATCCGCAAAACGGCTGGAAAATAGACCATAGCATCTACATCACCAATACCCTGCAGGAAATCACCAGGGGCGACGAAAGCCTGATCATCGACGTCGAGAACTATCGTTATGAACTCGGCCTGAGATATCGCCAGGATAGATGGCTGGCCCGTCTGGATCTACCTTTTGTCAGCAATTCGGCAGGGCAACTTGACAGTACTATCGATAGCTGGCATCAGTTCTTCGGCTTACCCGATGGCAGGCGCGACAAGTTTCCGCGCAACGACATCAACATCGATTATCAACGCGACGGATCCGTTGTATATCACCAGGACAGACCCAGCAGCGGACTCGGCGATATCGCGCTGGCCGTCGGTTACCAGGCGGATGACAGGTTTGCCTACTTCGTCGGAGTCGAACTGCCGAGCGGAGATGCCGCCGATTTCAGCGGCAATGAAGCCATCGATACCGCGTTTTGGCTTAGTTATCAGAACAAGGTCGGTGCGGAAACAGGGACATTTGCCTTACTCGGTGTCAGCTTTCCCGGTGACGGTGGCCACCTGGAAGGTTTACTCGTCGACCAGATCTGGGTAGCCCAGGTCGGTTTAGACTATCGCTTCGATCCGTCAATTGTGGGCACGCTGCAATTCGACCTGCACTCACGCAGCATCGAGAACAGTGAGTTAAAGGCATTTGGAAATTCACTACAGGCCCAGTTCGGGCTCGGTTTTCTGAAGCTGATTGACAATCATCGGCTGGATCTGTTTTTCTCGGAAGATATCCTCGTCGGATCAGCACCCGACATCAGTTTCGGCCTGCGACTCAGCCGCTCCTACTGAAAGGCTACCCGCCCGGTGGCGACTTGCGGATCAATTCTGCAGGGCGTACCAACGGGTAGCTATCGACTATCCAGGCAATCCTGACAGGGTGACAGCATTCGATAATGCAAATTCGCGCGCGATTTTCTTCATCTGCGGCGCAGATGGGGGTTATCATTCCGTGACCCTGGCCGATGTAACAGCATTCCATTGAAAAAACAGATCAATCGACTACTGCGCTGGATATTGTTTCTGTGGGTCAAGGTTGAGATTTTCCCTCAACCCGATCCGACCGTCGGCATCGATCCATCGCGACCGGTGCTCTACGTGCTTGCCGATCGCGGTTTGAGTGACCTGCTGGTACTGAATGAGTCGACCCGACGTCACGGAATGCCCGATCCGTTGCTGCGGACTCCCATTGCGGAACTGCACCGCTATCACTCGGTATACAGCATTGCCTCGCGTAACCCCGTTACCGACTGGATAAAACGCCGGCGCAAGCGCTCGCCAATGCTGAGTGATTTCGTCGCTGCCTTCGCCAACAACCCCCAACTCGACCTGCAGATCGTAGCGGTATCGGTGTTCTGGGGACGCCCGCTAGCGCGTTACAAGCATTGGCTACAGGTGCTGTTTGCCGATACCTGGGCACTGGCGGGACGTAGTCGCCGCTTTTTTACTCTGTTGATTCACGGGCGCAACGCGCGCCTGATCTTTTCGCAGACACTCGACTTCCGCGAACTTCTCGCGCACAGCGGGTATGACGAACAACAGTTGCAGGAACAGCTGACGACGCTGCTTCAGCAACAGCGAGAGGCGACCTTTGGGCCGCAAATCACCAGTCACAAGCAGCTCGTGGAAAAAGTAATCGCCGATGAATCGGTGCAGCGGAAAATTGCCGGCGCGCGGGATGGCGAGGCGCGTGTCCAGCGCAGGGCGAGGCGCTATTGCCGGGAAATCTTTGCCGATTCTACGCAACTGACCATCGAGGTCATGCTGCGCCTGCTGCGCAGCTTCTGGAACCGATTTTACAGCGGCATCGAGGTATATAATGCCGATCGAGTGCGCGAAACGGCACTCAGCCACCAGTTGGTCTATGTTCCCTGCCATCGCAGTCACGTCGACTACCTGCTGCTGTCCTACGTCATCTACGAGCAGAACCTGGCAATACCCTACATCGCCGCCGGCGATAACCTCAACATTCCGTTCATCGGCCGCATCCTGCGCGGTGGGGGCGCATTTTTCATTCGCCGCAGTTTTCGCGACAATCGACTCTACGGTGCCATCATGCGCGCCTACCTGATGCAATTGGTAAAGCTGGGGGTGCCGCTGGAGTACTTTGTCGAGGGTGGACGCAGCCGCACCGGCAGAATGCTAAAGCCTCGTTTCGGCATGCTCGGCATGACGGTTGACGCGTACATCAGGACCCGGGCAAGACCGCTGGCATTCGTCCCGGTTTACATCGGCTACGAAAAGCTGCTGGAGGGCAAAGCTTACCTCGGCGAACTCTACGGAGGCAAAAAGAAAAAGGAATCTACTCTCGGCGCGCTTAGCGCTATTTTCCACTTGAAGGGGCATTTCGGCAAGGTTACCGCCAGTTTCGGTGAACCCATCATACTGGGCGATCTGCTGCACCGGCATTGCGCGAACTGGGAGCAGCAGGCGGAACAGATACAGCACAAACCTGACTGGTACCAGGCCAGCCTGCAACAGCTAGGGGCTGAAATCATGCAGGGTATCGGCCGCGCCTGCGTCGTCAACCCGATCAATTCGATCGCGACGGTAGTACTCGCCACACCGCGCCAGAGTATCGAAATCGAGGAATTGATCACCCAGATCGACTTGCATCATCGCCTGATTCGCGCTGCTCCCTGCCTGGCGTCGATTCGCATCGAAGGCAAGCTTGAGCGGACGCAGATCGAGCGAGTTGCCCGCCAGAAAATCATTCATATCCGCCATCACGAACTTGGTGATATCGTCTACCTCAAGCCCGAAGATTCGGTATTACTCGGCTACTATCGCAACAACAGTCTGCATACGCTGGTCATCCCTGCACTGATCGCCTGCTGCTTTAGCAATGTACGCCGGCTCTCGCGCGATCGTGTGCAACGCAAAATAGCCTTGCTCTACCCGTTTCTGAAATCCGAATTACAACTCGAATGGCCAGGTGCGACTCTCCACGCGATCGTCGATGAGTTTATCGACGGCCTGATCGATGAAGCGCTACTCGAGCCCCTGGGTAACGATCTGCGGCGTCCACGCCGCAGTCACCACAACTTCGTGCTACTTCTGCGGCTCGCGCACATCGTACAACCCATCCTCGAACGCTATTACATGACTTTTATCCTGCTCTGGCAAACCTCGCCCACACCGCTTGAGGAAAGCGAGCTCGAGCATCGCTGTCACTTGCTGGCGCAGAAAATTTCGATGCTATACGGCATCAACTCGCCCGATTTTTTCGACCGTTTGTTATTCCGTGACTTCATCGACACCATGATCGAGCGCGAGTACCTGCTGCGAAATAGCGAGCAACAACTCGAGTTTGCTGCAAACTTCGACTTCGTCAGCCTCGACCTGCGCAACCTGCTTAGCACCGAGGTACGCAGCAGCATCCTGTCAATCGTCAAGACCACCCCGTATTGATCAACAACCATACCTGTGCTGTCGATCAGGGCCAGCTACCCGGGAGCAATGGTCTCCCGTGACACAATGCAGCCTTGACGATATACATCCAGGCATCGCCGTACCGAGTGGGGATTACGATTCGCTGATAAAAATCCGGGTACCATTCGAGTTCGTCCAGCAAACGAAACGGGATATCGCTGACATGATAAATTTCGCCATGAATCGCGTGACAACCCTGTTCGCATAGCGCGGGATAGTCGTCGAAGGCGTACATCGAGAAAACCGACTCGGTGCTGAATGTGCCGACGAATTCCGCGGTCTGAAGGTAATGGGAATTACCCTGGCCGCGCTTTAACCCGCATATCTCACCGATTTACGTAGCGAGGGCGTCGTAAAGACGCTGTGGCGTGCGGCACGGACCAGCGGTCGGTGCAGCGTGTAGTCGACACTAGGTCAAGCCGGCCGTCGGGAGTACAGCCCGTCACAGTGCGCTTTACGACGCCCGCAGTACGACTGCAGGGATGCCGGAGGTAGAGCAATGCAGGAGCAATTGCCGAGGAATTCGGTGAGATATGCGGGTTAGTGTGCCGTAAACAAATACTCTGTTCATGGCGATGGCCTTGCCATGGTCCGCCGCATACGCCCGGTTATGGCTTATCAATAAAGCGCCGAATCTGGCGGCGCTGTTTTTTATCGGGTCGTCCCACAGACTGCGGGCGCGCCATCATCGCCAGCTTGCGCTTCTCGGCTTCGCCTTTGCGCCTGGTGACGCTGCTCTCGGTTTCACGGTACAACAACTGTGCCGTCGTCGCCGAACCCCGGTGTTCACTGAGCGCCTTGACTACAATCTCAAAGTTTTCGTAACCGCGTCGAATTTCGTAACAGTCGTCAATTTTGACTCCGCGCGAGGGCTTCACGGGCTGGCCACCAGAATGAACCTTGCCAGTGCTCACCGCGCCGGCGGCCAGCGCCCGGGTCTTGAAGAATCGCGCGGCCCACAGCCACTTGTCGAGTCGAACATTTTCCTCGTTCATGGTAACCGCAGCGCTAGCAACGCTTCAGGCATATTTTTTACGCACGTATTTCATCACCCGGTCCGCCATTGAAAATCCACTCAATACCGCACCCTCGATACGTGGGGCTGTGCACCAGTCACCACAGGCACCGAGCGCCTTTGCTTCATCAAACAGTGAGTCTTCGCCAATCGGGTTAATCGGCTGCGCGTGTTTCCAGCAATGTACCGACGCAGACAGGGGTTTAGCTACGGCGATATCGGTCGCTTCCCAGAAGGCATCCAGCAAGGCATTCATTACTCTTCCGCGAAAACTGGCGACGTATTGTTGAGACCATTCCGGCGTAGCATGCAAAACCCAGCAATCGACATCGTGTCCAGGCTCGGCATATTGGTAGCGCGAAATCCAGGACAACGGTGAATCCAGCACGAAAGCGGCATCGTAAGGCAGATCGAGCCTACGCTCGAAAGCGAACATCGCACTCCAGCAAACCGTCATGTCGACATTGGCCGCCGCCTTACTAATCCTTTTCACGGGCCGGCAAAGTTCGGCTGCCTGGTGCGCGGCTGTGGCGACGATTACGATGTCGAACAACCCCTGGTAATCACCCCTTTGATTGAACAGACGCCAGCCGCCGGATTCCTGATGTTCCAGCTCGGCGATGTTTACCGAAGTCACCAAGTCACAGCGCCTGGCCAGGTTTTCGACGATTTCCAGCATGCGCGGCACGCCCACAAATCGTTGAGTCGACATATCACTGTTGATGATCTGCCCCTTTTGCAATTCGACGATCCAGCCGTCCCAGGGCCGGACTACGCCTTCACTTTGCCAGGCGGAAACGATATTCCAGAACAAGGAGTTATTGACAGTGAAATATTGTGCGCCATGGTTGAACTCATACTCCCCGGCACGAAAACGCCCGATACGCCCGCCAGCGAAAATGCTCTTCTCGAATATACGGATGTTGTCGACCATCCCCTGCAGCGCAGTACCGCAGGTAAGGCCCGCCAGTCCGGCACCGATGATGGCGACTGAAGGCTTTTTGTCCACAAATTAAAGTGCTGGAAAATCGTCGGCGTATTTCGCAATCCATTCGCTGGCGGCTTGCTGGGGGCTCAACTTACGACCTTCAATACGCAGGGTCTCCCTGCGATAGTGTTCGATGTGGCAAATTTGTTCAATCATTCGCAAACGGAAAAAATCCCGCGATTTTTCGAACTCGACTCCAATTTCATAACCGTTACCGCTGGCCGATTTTTCACACCATACGACATTGCCGATCAGCCTGTCGTCACGATCCAGAACGGGAATAGAGACCCGCACGCGATCGAGAATTTCCAGTGGTTTTGGTGAGATGAAGGCGAGGCCACCGAGGCTGACATTGGTGATCGTCTGGTCGATAGTCTCGTCATTTTCATCCTCCACCCAGTTATTAGTCACCTGGATCGGCATGTCTACCGGGTGGCGGATGAATTTTCTTATCGTCGTGTTATCGGGCAATGGCCACCAACATCTTGTTAAGTTTTGCAACAAAACCTGCCGGATCCTCGAGTTGACCGCCTTCAGCAAGCAGCGCTTGATCAAATAATATAGCAGACCAGTCGTCAAACTTCTTCTTCGACTTTTCGCCATCCATTTGCTTCACAATGGGATGATCCGGGTTGATTTCAAGTATCGGTTTGGTGCTCGGCATCTCGTGCCCCGCTTCCTTGAGTATGCGTTGCATGTGCATCGCCATGTCCTGCTCGTTCAACACGATACACGCCGGTGAATCGGTTAACCGATTAGTCACGCGCACGTCCGCGACCCGGTCTTCGAGCGATTTCTTCATGCGCTTTAGCAACTTCTCTGCCGACTTCGCCTTCTTTTCCAGTTCCTTCTCGGAAGCCTCATCATCGCCCAGGTCAAGCTCTCCCTTGGCGACTGATTGCAGTTTCTTGCCTTCATGTTCCATCAAGTGCGCGGTCAACCATTCGTCGACACGATCCGAAAGCAATAGCACCTCGATGCCTTTCTTGCGGAATATCTCGAGATGCGGGCTGCTCTTCGCTGCAGCGTGGGTATCCGCGGCGACATAGTAAATCTTGTCCTGGCCTTCCTGCATCCGGCCGATGTAATCATCCAGGGAAACCGTTTGATCCGCGGCGTCGTTGTGAGTAGAAGCAAAACGCAGCAGCTTGCCAATCTTGTCACGATTGGCGAAATCCTCAGCCGGTCCTTCCTTCAGCACCCGTCCGAACTCGGTCCAGAATTTCTGATACTTCTCCGGATCGTTCTTCGCCATCTTTTCCAGCATGCCGAGGACTTTCTTCACCGAACCACTGCGAATACTGTCAATGACCTTGCTTCCTTGCAGCATTTCGCGCGATACGTTCAGCGGTAGATCATTCGAATCGATCAGGCCGCGCACGAAACGCAGGTAGCGCGGCATCAGCTTTTCCGCGTCTTCCATGATGAATACACGCTGCACGTAGAGTTTGAGGCCATGGGCCGACTCACGGTCGTATAAATCATAGGGCGCACGCGCTGGAATGTAGAGTAGCGAGGTGTATTCATTGGTGCCCTCGACCCGATTATGGCTCCAGCAAAGGGGATCCTCGAAATCATGCGCAACGTGCTTGTAAAATTCGATGTACTCTTCATCCTTGATCTCCGAACGCTCCTGCGCCCACAACGCCGAGGCCTGGTTGACCGTTTCTTCCTCGATAACTGTCTCGCCTTCATCCGCATCGGCTTCGATCTTCTTGTCCATCATCACCGGAAATCCGATGTGATCAGAATATTCGGTAATAATCGAGCGCAATTTCCAGTCATTCAGGTATTCGTCCTCACCTTCGCGCAATTGCAGGGTAATCTCGGTCCCGCGCGTCGATTTTTCAACCGATGCAATACTGTATTCACCCTTGCCTTTGGATATCCACTCGACGCCCTGGTCAGCAGCCTCGCCAGCCCTGCGCGTACGCAAGGTGACTTCCTCGGCAACGATAAATGATGAGTAAAATCCAACACCAAACTGGCCGATAAGACGCGCATCTTTCTTCTCGTCACCGGTAATCGAATCGAAAAAGGCGCGGGTTCCAGACTTTGCAATGGTACCGATGTGATCGATGACTTCATCACGCGTCATGCCAATACCGTTATCGCTAATGGTGACGGTACGCTTTTCCTCGTCATAGGAAACTTTAATCTTGAGTTCGATATCCTGCTCATAAAGATCAGCGTTTGAGATCGCATTGAATCGCAGGCGATCGCAGGCATCGGAGGCATTTGAAATCAACTCTCGCAGGAAAATATCCTTGTTTGAGTAAAGCGAGTGAATCATCAAATCGAGTAATTGATTGACTTCGGTTTCGAAGCCGCGGGTCTCAGTATTACTGGCAGTTGTCATCTCTGGTTGTCTCCATTGACAATGTTGATTTAACGAAACTATATGCGGTTTTATACCCGGTTTTTCAAGGCCTGCGGGCGGGTTGCGAAGTACTGACTCTAACCGGCTTACTGTGCGGCCTGATTTAACCAAAGTTGCTGAATCTTGTGACTCAAGACCGAGCGGCGCGCGGGATCCTCGGCGATCTGCAGCAATGCCTGGTAAATGCGCCGCGCATCATCGACCAGCCCAGCGAGTTGCAGGCTTTCAGCAGCGTTGAATCTTGCAGTCTGTGCCCAGGGGTCCATCGAATCCGGCGCCGGCATCATCGCCGACTGCAAGTAAAGCAAGGCGGCCTGTTGATATTTTTCCAGGCCTCGATAAGAATCTCCGATCCAGTAAAGAATCTCGCGTCGACGTTTGGGGTCGATGTCGAGTTGCAACAGGTGCCCGAAATGATCGATCGCCTGTGCATGCAGGCCAACCGTCTGCAGATCGAACAAAACCTGCAGTATGCGATCAGTCGACTCGGGTTTTGGTTCGAGGTACTCGGCGATCAGGCCCTGCAACACCTGGTTACCCTCGTCATAGCGGCCGCCCAGGATCAACACCCTCGATTGACGCAATTGCCAGTCGAGTCGAGCAGTACCCGGCGGCACTGTCGTAAGGCCCGACATCAACCGCGTTGCCTCCTCGATATCGACCGACTTGAGTGCCAGATCTACCAGTTGAAAACGGATTCCTGCAGGTATGTTATGAGCATCGGAGAAAGTCTGGCTGTGATTAAACAGGTTTTCCAGTAGCCTGCGCTCGGCTTCATCGACTTCGGCGAAAGTTTCCATGTAACCGGCGGCGGCCCGGTTACTGACTTCCAGATCCGCGGAACGCAACATCAACATGGCGTAGAGCGCACGTGATTTAACCGGGGTCAACTTGCTCGCAGAGCTTGCCAGTTCGAGCCATTTTTCATCGGCACCGAGCAGGATTTCAGAGCGGTTGCCAACCAGTTCGGCATACTCGACATAGGCTTCCCAGAGTAAATCGACCGGCAGCTGAAACAATTTCAGCGGCGACGTTTGCTCACTGCGAAATAGTGATTCAAGCGCTACCACCCGGTCCACCGGCGACATCTGCTGGGCGGCAAAATAACCCAGCGCCCACAGGCTGCTGCGTTCTGCACCAGTAAGCCCGGTATCTTCGCTGTATTTTTTTACCTGGCGCCAAAGTTCAGCTTTATCGATACGCTGCTGTCGAAAACTCGCCAGCATGCTGGTCAGCCGGGCCTGCCATTCATCGCGCCCCTGTAAAACTCGAACCGCCTGTTGGTAGCGACCCGATTCGATCAGCACGCGCGCGCGCAACAAGAGCCAGCTCAGGTCGGTGGTGTCAAAGTCCTGGTCGAAACGCAACATTGCTACACGCGCATCTTCAGTGCGGCCGTCATCAATGTAGCTTTCGATTACCAGGCGACGCCAGATCTCATAATTGCTGGATTCCTGCGCCAGATCAAGCCATAAGCGCTCGCGTAATACCTGGCGTGCGCTTGCCGTTTGCTTGAGTTCGAGATAGGCCCTGGCCTTGAAGGTCGCTACCTGTTGTTTGAATTGATCGGGAATGTCGGCCGGCAGAGTCTCGATGCGAATTAACAGTTGATCCCATTGTCGCCACTGGGTGAGTATCTCCAGCCGTTCCTGCTCCCACAGTATCCATTCGTACAGGTTCTGGTCGATTCCAGGTTGCGCCTGGTCGAGCATCTTCAAGGTCAGCAGGGGCGCACCCGCCGCCGAAATATTCTTCAGCAGATCGAGACGTTCGTCAGCCAGTAGAGGTTGGCTCATGCCCAGACCAGCGACCAGCAATATTGCCAGATGTACCTTGTGAGCTAATACTGAATATCGCTGCAAAGACATGGCTACAAAAACTGAACCTCAAAAAAAAAGCGTGCAGCAAAAACTGGCACGCTTTTCGCCTGGCTAATTACGCAACCGGGCTGGTTAGAGCTTTTCCCGAATACGCGCCGCTTTGCCGGTGCGTCCACGCAGGTAGTAAAGCTTCGCCTGGCGAACCCGGCCGCGGCGTTTGACATTGATCTCCGCGATCAGCGGGCTATGCGTCTGGAACACACGTTCCACACCTTCACCATGGGATATCTTGCGCACTGTAAAAGCGGAATTGATGCCGCGGTTACGCTTGGCGATAACAACACCCTCGTAAGCCTGCAAACGCTCACGCGTGCCTTCACGGACGCGCACTTGCACGACCACGGTGTCCCCTGGAGAAAAAGCGGGAATATCAGTCTTCATATTCTCCGCGTCAAGTTGTGCAATTATGTTGCTCATTTTAAATCCTCAATAAATCGTGTTCGTTGCGATGCACTTCATCGCTTCCGGGTTCGCTCGAACTCGGCAATGTATTCATCCAGCAACTCCTGCTGCCTGTCATCCAGGCGGGTTGCCTCCAACAAGTCAGGACGTCGCTGCCAGGTGCGTCCCAGCGCCTGCTTTTCGCGCCAGGCATTAATGTCACGGTGATTACCGTTCATCAATACCGCTGGCACGCAATCACCCCGATAATCCTCGGGCCGGGTATAGTGCGGGCAGTCCAGCAATCCCTCACTAAACGAATCCTGTTGCGCCGATTCGTCATCTCCCAGCGCTCCCGGCAACAGCCGTGTCATCGCATCGATACACACCATTGCCGCCAACTCGCCGCCGCTAATGACGTAGTCACCCAGCGACCACTCCTCATCCACTTCCTGCTCGATCAATCGCTCATCGATGCCTTCGTAGCGACCGCATAAAAAAATCACTGTTCCCAGTGCCGCCTGGTCCGCCAGCATACGTTGCTTCAGTAGCCTGCCCTGCGGGCTTAAATACACCAGGCGCGCATTCGGATTTTTTGCGCGTACCGCTCCGATTGCATCCTGCAAGGGCTCGACCTTCATCAACATCCCGGGACCACCACCGTAAGGCCGATCATCGACCGTTCGGTGCCTGTCCGCAGTATATTCACGCGGGTTCCAGCAATGCAATTCGAGCAAACCCTGCTCGGCGGCGCGACCAACGACGCCACAGCTGATCACCTGTTGCACGAACTGCGGAAACAAGGTGATAACGTCTATCCGCATCTTAATAATCGGGCAACCAGTCAACCACCAGACGCTTTCGCTCAAGATCGACTTCATGCACGATGTCATCGATCACAAACGGTATCAGGCGCTCCCGATCTCCCTGCAGTACCATCACATCATCCGCGCCGGTCTCAATCATCGACGCAACCACACCAAGCGCTTCGCCCTGCAATGACTCTACCTGCAAACCTATCAGGTCGGACCAGTAATATTCGCCGGCTTGCAGACCGGGTAATTGCTCCGGACTTATCAGAATCCGACATCCTGTCAGGGCTTCTGCCGCGCTGCGATCCTCGCAGCCTTCCAGCCTGGCAATAACATTCTTACCCTGTGAGCGTCCAGTGATGCTCACCGCTTTGCGTTCATCTCCCTGCTCGATGATCCAGGGACTGTAATTTACAATGTTGTCGCGCGGACTGGTATTGGAAAATACCCTGACCCAGCCCTTTATTCCCTGCGCCCCGAGGATATGCCCAACACAGACTAAATCATCCTGGTGTTGGTCCATCCCTGCTTAAGCCGCAGCCTTGCGAGCTCCCTTGATCAAGTTAGCCACTCGTTCACTGGGTTGCGCACCTTGAGAAACCCAATAGTCGACACGGCCATCATCGATACGCAGTTCCTGTTCCTGGCCACGGGCCTGGGGATTGTAGAAACCGATGCGTTCAATGTAGCGGCCATCTCTCGGGCTGCGGCTATCGCTTACCACAACGTGGTAAAACGGGCGCTTCTTGGAGCCACCGCGTGCCAATCGAATTGAAACCATAAAAAATCTCCACAAAAAAGTCGACTCAAATCGACTCATCATCGATTTTTAGCCATCAGGCAATAGTCAGGCAGTCTGCCGGACTGAGGGAATCGTAGCGGGGCGCGTTCGAAATCGCGCCCATTTTTTCGATCTTTTGCGGCGCATAGTCGCAACTGCGCAACGAAAAAGATCGGGAAAATGGGCCGATTTCCCACCGCCGCAGTAGATTATTCCTAAGTCCGTCAGACTGCTAACGCTGACCGTGGGGTCAGAAGACCGCGTATTGTACCTAAATAAAGCCGCCTGTGAAGTCCGCAAGCCTGATATTTAAGGGGATATTCAGAGAAATCTGGTTTTATGGGGTGGAATTAGCAGGAATGACGCAAATCCGGTCAATCGCGGGCGCAGCCGGCGATCCGTGCGCCGGCACCAAATCGCTATAATCAGAACGACATACCGGGAGGTAACTTGCCCTTCAGACCACGCATCATGTTCGCCATTCCACCCTTGCTGCCCATTTTCTTCATCATGCGCTGCATTTGTTTATGTTGCTTTAGCAGCCGATTGACGTCCTGAATCTGGGTTCCCGATCCCTGCGCAACGCGGCGCTTGCGCGAACCGTTAATGACTTCCGGGCGACGCCGTTCCAGCGGTGTCATCGAGTCGATGATCGCGACCATGCGCTTCATCTGTTTGCTATGTGCCGGATTCTGCATGGCTTCTGCAACACCGGATCCCATGCCGGGTAACTTGTCGACAAGCTTGCCCAGACCACCCATGTTTTCCATCTGGGTGAACTGATCGCGTAAATCCTCGAGATCGAATCCCTGGCCCTTGCGAACCTTGCGCGCCAGGCGTTCAGCTTTCTCTTGATCGACATGTTCCTGGGCCTGCTCGACCAGCGACAGAATGTCGCCCATGCCGAGAATACGCGAGGCGATGCGATCCGGATGAAAAGCTTCGAGTGCATCTGTTTTTTCTCCCGAGCCGATAAACTTGATCGGCTTGCCGGTAATATGACGTACCGACAGGGCCGCGCCACCGCGCGCATCACCATCGGTCTTGGTGAGCACCACGCCGGTTAATGGCAAGGTGTCGTTAAACACCTTGGCAGTATTGGCAGCATCCTGGCCAGTCATGCTGTCGACTACAAACAGGGTTTCGGCCGGGTCGATGGCCTCGTGAATTGCCCGGATCTCATCCATCATCTGTTGATCGATAGCGAGCCGACCCGCAGTATCGACGATCAGCACCTCGGCGCCAGTGCGAATCGCCGCGGCCACAGCCTCGCGCGCGATCGCTACCGGCTTTTGCTCGATGTTACTGGCATGGAAATCGACGCCGACTTCCTGTGCCAGGGTTCTCAGCTGTTCGATTGCCGCCGGACGGTAGACGTCGGTGCTGGTAACCATGACCGACTTCTTATTGAGCTCGCGCAAGCGGCGCGCCAGCTTGGCCACGGTGGTAGTCTTGCCCGCACCCTGCAGACCCGCCATCAAAACGATGACCGGCGGTTTACGATCGAGGTCTATGGTCTCCTGGGATTCACCCATAATCGCGACCAACTCGTCGTTAACCACCTTGATCAGCGCCTGACCAGGCGACAGGCTGGAGATGACTTCCTTGCCCAGCGCCTTGACACGCACGGCCTCGATAAAGTCCTTGACCACCGGCAGCGCCACATCCGCCTCGAGCAAGGCCATGCGCACTTCGCGCAGGCTGTCGCGGATATTATCTTCGCTGAGACGCCCCTGGCCACGCAGGTTTTTCAGGGTTCGGGAAAGCCGGTCGGTTAAACTTTCAAACATCGAAGGGTCTCGCTAATACGCAAAGCCGACATTATAACAGCGTAGCGCCTGTGAAAAAGTGCTGAATGCAGGCTAAGCCGCGCCGGGCTCAGAATTTAAAGACTTCGCCGCCCCGGAGCTGGTGTACCTTGAAATCGGGCATGGCGTCGACGCATTCCTGGTAGATCAACTCTTCCTCACCCGGCTTGAAATGGGTCAGCCAGACATCGGGGCGGTGCCTGGTTTTCAATATGTCCTGTCCCAGTAAACTCGGACAGTAATGCTTCGATAGCTTGCTAATCTCGACATCGTTATTGGAAAAAGCCGATTCGACGAACAACAAATCGATGTTGTCATAGCCATTGAGGACTTCCCACAAACTATCATTGGTGGTGGTATCACCACTGAAGGCGACGGTGCCGCGACGCGATGACAGGCAATAGCCAACCCCGGGAACGGTGTGATTGACCGGTATCATTTCGATTTCACGCGAGCGGATCGAGACCTTGTCGCCCGGTTTCATGACCTTGAAATGAATCGACGGATTTTCCCGGGTCGGTAATTCCGAGAAATCGGGCCAGATAACCCAGTTAAAAATGTGATCCTTGATCGCCTGAATCGTTTTTTCCTGGGCGTGAACCATGATCGGCTCAGCGTGCACACCAAACATGCTATCGGCGAGCAAAGGCAGGCCGACGACGTGATCCATATGCGAATGCGTCAGGAATATATGACGAATACCGGTCATCTGATTGAGCGGCAAGTCGCCCAATCCGGTACCGGCATCAATCAACAGGTCATCATCGACAAGAAAGGAGGTAGTTCGCAGGTTTGCCCCGATACCACCTGCCCATCCGAGTATTTTTATTTGCATGTTATTGAAGTGGTTTTCTGCGAATCAGTTTGAAAGAATCCAAACTCCCAGGCCGTTTTATAGCAAACCGCCACGATTTTGGCATTATTATTTACCCGCTTAACCCTGATTACTAGCCCAGGGAGCGGGCATCGTCCGCGAATTTCATACCGACCGACAATAATTTCGCGCCGAAATTGTCCCATTTGGGCCAAAAAACCGCGCCCCCGCGAGTGCTTAGCATTAGTGCGACAGCACCGATTTTCAGTTACACTTAAGCCCTTGAGCCACTGACCGAAAACCATGTTCCCCACCATCGCAAGCGCGCTCGCGGCCCTGTTCTACTGCCTGTCTGCCTTTTTGATATATAAACAGCTCGGCAGCTCACAGCATCAACGCTGGGTCGCCCTTACACCCGCGCTGCTCGCGGTAATGTTACAGGCGGCCGTGCTTAATGTTTTGATTATCCAGCCCGACGGGCTCAACCTTGGATTTTTCGCCTCTTTCTCACTGATAGCATGGCTAATCTCGATCCAGATACTGCTCAGCAGTTTGTACCGGCGTATCGAAAGCCTCGGAATCGTGGCCTTTCCGGTCAGCGGCCTGTCCGGCCTGATTGCTGACCTGCATCTTTCCGACCACCTGATAACTACCAGCAATCAAGCCGTGCAAGGGCATATCATGGTGTCGGTCATCGCCTACAGCCTGATCACGCTGGGCGCGTTTCAGGCTGGATTACTCGCCTACCAGGATAGATCGATCAGGCAACACCATCCGGGTGGATTTATTCGCTTCCTGCCGCCGTTACATGACATGGAAACCCTGTTGTTTCAATTTCTCGGTTTCGGTTTCCTCTGTCTTAGTGCCTCTCTATTGACCGGTTTTGTCTATCTCGAGGATATTTTCGCCCAACACCTGGTGCACAAGACAGTGCTCTCGATTGTCGGCTGGTTCATTCTCGGCGTGTTGCTGTTTGGTCGTTTCAAGTTCGGCTGGCGCGGTAAAACCGCGCTTCGCTGGACCCTGTCAGCATTCGCCTTCCTGATGCTGGCGTTTTTTGGCAGCAAACTGGTGCTGGAGTTCATTCTTTAATTTGAACGACGTCCCGCTATATTGGCTTTGGATCGCATTCGTTACGCTGATTCTGCTCTCCGGTTTTTTCTCCAGCTCGGAGACCGGGTTAATGAGTTTGAATCGCTATCGACTCAAACATCTGGCCGCCAAGAATCATGGTGGGGCCTTGCGCGCCGTGGCACTGCTGCAACGTCCTGACAAATTAATCACCCTGATTCTGCTCGGCAATAATTTCATCAACATCCTGATTACCCAGCTCGCCACCTACCTTGGCTACCGCCTGTACGGCGACGCCGGTATTGCGATCGCCGCCGGTTTTCTGACGCTGGTACTGTTGTTGTTTGCCGAGGTTACGCCGAAAACACTGGCGGCCTCCAATCCAGAGAAAATCGCCTTCCCGGCGGCCTACGTGTACCAGCCGCTGTCGAAGCTGTTATTTCCCCTGGTAGCCATAATCGACTGGCTTGCCAAGCTGATCCTGAGGCTTTTTCTGTTATCCGGCAAAGGCAGCGATAACGACGCGCTCAATTCGGCAGAGCTGCGCGTAGCCGTCAACGAGACCAGTGGTCTGATTCCCGATTCGCACCGCGACATGCTGCTCAGCATTCTCGATCTGGAAAAGGTAACCGTCGATGACATCATGGTGCCGCGCAGTGAAATCATCGGCATCGACCTCGAGGATGAATGGCACGACACGCTAAAACTGATCACCAACCTGTCCTACACCCGCATTCCCATTTATTCCGGCAATATCGACAACCTGGTCGGCACCGCGATGCTGCGCAGAATCCTGCCGTTGTTGATGAAGGACGAGTTTGACTCTGACAGCCTGGTGGATCTGACCCGCGAGGGCTACTTCATCCCCGAGGGTACCCCCCTCACGACGCAGCTGATCAATTTTCGCAAAAACAAGCGCCGCATCGGTTTTGTTGTCGATGAATACGGCGACATACAGGGACTGGTTACCATCGAGGATATCCTCGAGGAAATCGTAGGTGAATTCACCACCGATCCAACGGCCCTGCACCAGGACTTCTTCCAGGATGTCGATGGCAGCTTCCTGATCGATGGCTCGACCCATATTCGGGAAATCAATCGCAACCTCAATATCGAATTACCAAACAGCGGCCCACGCACCCTGAACGGGCTGATACTGGAGCACATGGAATTCATTCCCGAGGCGGGCACCAGTATGAAGATCAGCGGCTACCCGATCGAAATCATGCAGGTGAAAAACAACATGGTAAAGACGGCACGGATTTCGCTATTGCAAAGCGGTGATCCGACGCTCGTATTATCCGACGGGCAGGTAGATGGCCAGGCTTAGCCCGCAGTTTCAGTGCCGCGAATGCGCAACGCTGCTATCCAAGTGGGCAGGGCAATGCCCTGAATGCAAAGGATGGAACAGCGTCGACGAGATTCCGGCCACGACATCGGCTCCGGGGGCGAGGGTCAACTGGCACGGCAAGGGGCAGAGCGAGGTGCTTACCCTGGATCGCGTACCCACCAGCGCAACACCCCGCTTTACCAGCCAGATCGACGAACTGGACCGGGTACTCGGTGGCGGCCTGGTGGAAGGATCGGTGGTATTGCTCGGTGGGGATCCGGGCATTGGAAAATCAACCATCCTGTTACAATGCCTGGCGCTGATCAGTCAGCAACGCGAAGCGCTTTATGTCACCGGTGAAGAGTCTCCGCAACAGATCAGCCTGCGCGCACGGCGCCTCAAACTTCCCGCGGACAACCTGAAGCTGTTGAGCACCACCTGCGTAGAAGAAATCATTGCCCAGGCGCGCAAGTTGCGACCCGCGGTGATGGTCATCGATTCGATCCAGACCATATTCAGTGACAGCCTGCAATCTGCACCCGGTTCGGTAAGCCAGATTCGCGAAAGCACGGCGCTACTGGTGCGTTTCGCCAAACAGGCTAACACCGCCATATTCCTGGTGGGTCATGTCACCAAGGAAGGCCAGCTTGCGGGACCTCGCGTGCTCGAACACATGGTCGATACCGTGCTGTACTTCGAAGGCGATTCGTCGACGCGCTACCGCGTAATTCGTGCCGTCAAGAATCGTTTCGGCGCGGTCAACGAACTGGGGATTTTCGCGATGACCGACGAAGGGCTGAAACCGGTCGGCAATCCATCGGCGATATTTCTCGCCCAGCACGATCAACCGGTATCCGGCAGCGTGGTCATGGTTTCGCGGGAGGGAACCCGCCCCCTGCTGGTCGAGGTGCAGGCACTGGTGAGCGAATCGCATGGCGGACAACCACGGCGCATCAGCGTGGGTCTGGAGTCGAATCGGCTGGCCATGTTGATCGCGATATTGCAGCGCCACGGCGATATACCGCTTTACCAGCAGGATGTTTTCATCAATGCGGTCGGCGGGGTACGTATCGCCGAGACCGGTGCAGACCTCGCCATCATTCTCGCCATACTGTCGAGTTATCGCGATCGCCCGTTAAACCGACGCCGGCTGGTTTTCGGTGAGGTCGGACTCTCGGGCGAAGTGAGGCCGGTGCCCAACGGCGAAGAGCGATTGCGCGAAGCCAGCAAGCATGGATTCGAAAGTGCCATTATCCCACGCGCCAATATGCCCAAGTCATCGCGATACAAAGATATGGAGTTAATTCCTGTCAGTCATTTAGCTGATACCCTTGATGCATTATAATGACGTGCTTCTGATCGCAGGTAATAACATGGCTGACAACAAAGACAATCTCAAGGATTTTGAAAAATCGCTGCAACAGCTCGAAAAAATCGTCAGCCACATGGAATCAGGTGAGCTGGGTTTGGAAGAGTCGCTGGCACAATTTGAAAATGGCATCAAGCTGGCCAGAACCTGCCAGGATACCCTGGCCAACGCCGAGTTCCGCGTCGAGCAATTAATCGAAAAGAATGGCCTGCAGCAGACCGTCCCCTTCGAAGACCTTGATGAAGATTAATGAACAGGTTTTCGAATCTCTTGTTGCAGAGTTCCAGCAGAGAGTAGATACCGCACTTGATTACTGGCTGCCTGCGACCTCGGTAAACCCGATGCGGCTGCATCAGGCGATGCGCTACGCGGTGCTGGCGCCCGGTAAACGAGTGCGCCCAATCCTGGTTTACGCAACAGCAAAGGCGCTTGGCATTGAACTCGACAAGGTTGACGGCGCGGCCTGTGCGGTGGAAATCATTCATGCCTACTCGTTGATTCACGACGACCTTCCGGCCATGGATGACGACGATTTACGCCGTGGCCGACCTACCTGCCATCGAAAATTTGATGAAGCCACCGCGATTCTCGCTGGGGATGCGCTGCAGGCACTTGCATTTTACATCATCAGTCACGACCCGAAAATGACGCAGCGGGAGCGTGCGCGTCTGACCATGATCACAAACCTGGCCATGTTTTCCGGATCGCGCGGCATGGCGGGTGGACAGGCTATCGACCTCCAATCAGTGGGTAAGAGTCTCAACATCGCCGAACTGGAAACCATGCACATCCATAAGACGGGAGCCCTGATCCGCATTTGTATTCAGCTTGCGGCGCTAAGCGCCGACAAGCTCAGCGATAGCGACTTCACGGCTCTGGATTCTTATGCGAAATGCATAGGCCTATCATTCCAGGTACAGGATGATATCCTCGACGTCACCGGCGATACAGCAACACTCGGCAAGACCCAGGGTTCCGACAGCGCTCGCAACAAGCCAACCTTTCCATCGATCATCGGACTCCAGGCTTCGCAGGAGAAAGCGCTCGAATTGCACCAGCAGGCATTACAGGCACTTTCGATATTTGCTGAGGAGGCTGACATTTTAAGGTATATTTCCGCCTGGTTTATCCAGCGCACACATTAAAGCGGGGCGTCATGCCAGATAGTAACTCAATGAATAATTCAGACTCATCATTCCCGATCCTGGCGCGCATCGAAAGCCCCGACGACCTGCGTGAACTCGACGAAGACGAGTTGCCCGAACTGGCCAGCGAGCTGCGCGACTTCCTGCTGCAGAGCCTGTCGAAAACCGGCGGCCACCTGGCTTCCGGGCTTGGATCCGTCGAAATCACCATCGCGCTGCACTACCTCTTCGATACGCCTAAAGATCGATTGATCTGGGACGTCGGTCACCAGTGTTACCCACATAAAATTCTGACTGGAAGACGCGATCAGATGGCAGGATTACGCCAAAAAGGCGGACTCTCGGGATTTCCCAAGATCACTGAATCTGAATACGACCATTTTGGCGCAGGGCATTCGAGTACGTCGATCAGCGCTGCGCTCGGCATGGCGATTGCCGCCAAATCACAGGGGCTGGACAACAAGACGGTTGCCATCATAGGCGATGGCGGCATGACCGCCGGTATGGCCTACGAAGCGCTCAACCACGGCGGCGCCATAGATACCGACCTGCTGGTGATTCTGAATGACAACGAAATGTCGATTTCGCCGAATGTCGGTGCCATGTCGAAGTACCTGTCGAGTATCTGGTCAGGCAAGATTTATTCCAGCCTGCGCTCCGGCAGCAAAAAAGTATTGAAACGCATTCCGAGTGCCTGGGAACTGGCCAGACGGGCCGAAGAACACGTCAAGGGTATGGTGACGCCGGGTACGCTGTTCGAAGAACTGGGTTTTTCCTATTTCGGCCCCATCGACGGGCACAACCTGGCCGACCTGCTCTCGCTGATCCGTAATCTGCAAAAATTATCCGGACCGCGGATGCTGCACATCGTAACGCGCAAGGGCAAAGGTTATGCGCCGGCCGAGGCAGACGCCTGCAAGTTCCACGGCGTCGGGCCCTTTGACCCGGAAACGGGTATCGTCAAACCCTCGGGTAAAACCGGGATGCAGTCTTACACCAATATATTTTCGGACTGGCTGGTCGCCAAGGGCCAGCAGGACAGTCGCCTGCATGCCATCACACCGGCTATGCGTGAAGGTTCCGGGCTGGTGAGATTTTCCGCAGAATTACCTGAACGCTATCACGATGTCGGGATTGCCGAGCAACACTCGGTTACCCTGGCTGCCGGTATGGCCTGTGAAGGCCTGAAGCCGGTAGTCGCGATCTACTCGACTTTTCTGCAACGCGCTTATGACCAGTTTATTCACGACGTCGCGGTGCAGAATCTTGACGTCACCTTTGCCATTGATCGTGCCGGCATTGTCGGCGCCGACGGTGCGACACATACTGGTAATTTCGACATCGCCTTCAGCCGATGCATTCCCAATGTCATATTGATGGCGCCGGCAGATGGCGAAGAAATGTTCAGTTTACTCAATACCGCCTACCAGTATCCGGGCCCCGCGATGGTGCGCTACCCACGCGACAGTGTTGCGCAACCCGCAACCGTCAACATCGACGATTGTGTAGAGATCGGTCGAGCGCTGCAGACCCGCAAAGGTAAGCGTGCTGCATTGCTGGTATTTGGCAGCCTCTACAACCTCGCCATGCCGATCGCCGAGGAATTAGATCTCAGTCTGGTCAACATGCGTTTCATCAAGCCACTGGACGAGGGTCTGATCACGACGCTGGCGGCGGACCACGACTACCTGATCACCCTGGAGGACGCCAGCATCGTCGGTGGTGCAGGATCCGCGGTGCTCGAGTATCTGAGCGATCAGGGCATTCGTACCGCATTATTACGACTCGGGCTGGACGATTATTTCCCGTCGCAGGGTAGTCGCGAGCAGGTACTGGAAGAGTACGGATTAGACCCTGTGTCGATTCGAAAAACGATTGCAGATTTCATTCGGCCCTGAATTATGCGGCGATAAAACGTCAAAAATGTCGTTTTATCGCTAGTTTTTCGACACTATCGGCCATCTCCGCGGCTAGATTTCATGGCTTCCGACCAACCTTTATCCTACAATATCGTTTGTCGAATTGAGAATTCGTCACATATCAACAAGTTACAGAGTTAATCTTATGTCTGAAACAGTAACAGGCACGGTAAAATGGTTTAACGATGCCAAAGGCTATGGTTTTATTTCACAAGAGGGTGGCAAAGACGTTTTTGTTCATTACAGCGCTATCCAGGCCGAGGGGCACAAAACCCTGCAGCAAGGCCAGAGCGTAACCATGAAGGTCACTGACGGCGCCAAGGGCCCACAGGCCGAAGACGTCTGCCCCGCTTGATTATTAACCCGGAAACCAGGTATATAGCCGGGTTAGCCGAATTATAGGCCTGAACAACGCCCAGTAACCGGCCATCGCGCTGGTTCAGCTACGCGGCGACACCGTCCGCCAGGTGCCGGGTTGTCATACGACACTCGACCGGTAGCACCTGACCTCGCTATCGCTATCCCGGAAAGTTAATGGGATAATTTATCATTACGGTATTTGCCTAAATGAACCTGCACAGTATAATAACCGACCATTTTACTCGGTTATTGGTCAGGAAGATTGCCTGGCTTATTTTTCTCACGATTGACAGCTCGCTGCACGACCAGCGTTTGTAACAGGACTAAATAATGAACGGAGAACCAGCCCGCAACACGGCTTCGACCATACCGGATGTCCAGGGTGCAGCCGATACCCGCAAGCTAGCCATCAACAAGGTCGGCATCAAGGATATTCGACACCCGGTGATCGTCAAGGATCGCTCCAATGGCCAGCAGCATACCATCGCTACCTGCAGCCTGTTCGTATTCCTGCCGCACCAGTTCAAAGGCACACACATGTCGCGCTTTGTGAAGATACTGAACGACAACGAAAAGGAAATTTCCTATCACTCGTTCAACGAAATGCTGCAGCAAATGGCCGTGTTGCTCGAAGCCGAATCCGGTTATATCGAAATGCACTTTCCTTATTTCGTTAACAAGAAAGCACCCGTATCCGGCGTCGAATCGCTACTTGACTACGAAGTATCTTTGATCGGCGAAATCAATGACGGTGTCAGCAACATCCGCATCAAGGTGCAGATACCAGTCACCAGCCTGTGCCCCTGTTCAAAGTCCATTTCCGACTATGGCGCGCACAATCAACGATCGCATGTAACCGTAGACGCACGCACCAGTGGCTTCATCTGGATCGAAGAAATCATCGACGTTGTCGAGAAGCAGGCGTCATGCGAACTCTACGGGCTACTCAAGCGACCCGATGAGAAATACGTGACGGAACGCGCCTATGACAATCCGAAATTCGTTGAAGACATGGTGCGAGATATCGCGGGCGAGCTCAACAAGGATGACCGCATACGTCAATATACCCTCGAGTCCGAAAATTTCGAATCGATCCACAACCACTCGGCTTATGCCTTGATCGAGTTCGACAAAGACACCGACTGACGGCGCTGCGCGGCTTTGTAGCCACAGCGCCCGGGGGGCGAGTAACGTTAGATCGCAATCCAGTCGAAGCCGGCTTCCTGGTCAGCCAGAACCGGGGCCGGCACCGAGCCCAGCTCGCGAATCAGTCGATCGACGATATCCGCAGTATTGTTTTTCTCGGAAATGTGCGCCGCAATCAAACAGTTCAGGCTGCTGGTGTCGATGCGACGCAACAGGTCCATCGATTGCTCGTTCGATAAGTGACCATGGCTACCGCCAACTCGCTGCTTGAGCCGGTCAGGATAGGGTCCTCTTTCCAGCATGTCCACATCGTAATTGAACTCCAGCAGCAACGCATCCAGGCAGCTGAAGGCGTCGACGATGTGCCGGGTTATGTGGCCGGTATCGGTCAAAATGCCGAGGCGTTTGCCGTTGTCGAGCTGATGGAAAATGAATTGCAGGGGTTCATTTGAATCATGCGGCACGGTAACCGGTAGCACTTCGATATCGCCGATGGTAATGCGCTGACCAGCGACCAGCCGGTGATACTCAAATTGCGCGGAGAGTACCGCGCGCGCCGTACCTACGGCAGTCCACAGTGGAATCGAGTGAGTCGCACAAAGGCGCTCGACACCGCCACTGTGGTCGCCATGCTCATGGGTAAGCAGCACTGCGTCGATGGTGCCCGGATCGATTTCGAATCGTTCCAATCGCTGGGTAAATTTTCGCAGTGAAAAGCCGTTGTCTACCAGCAGCGTGGTCTCGCCGTGCTGAACCAGCGTCGCGTTACCCTTGCTGCCACTGCCGAGTGATGCGATACGCATCTCGCTTATTTAATCTGCTCGAACAACAGCGACAGAAACTCCTCGCCTTCGGGCGAGGTATCCAGTTCGCCCTTCGGATTCCTCAGGATCACGCGGGTCGATTGGTTGGTCTCCTCAGACAGGATCAGCTCGAATTTTCGCACTTTACGCTTATCCGAATCACCGAAAGCAAAGAACCCTTTGTTTTCAACGGTTTCCACGATCTCGGCATTAACAGTGATGACGCCTCTTCCAGACAGCGGGCCCTTGAATTCCGCGACCACAATTTCGAAGTTCATACGCTGCAGCAGGTGATGAACGCGATTCCAGGCAATATGGTAGGGATCCTGGAGTATCAGAAAAGTTGCCTTTTCATCGGCATCAAACTCCAGCACGGCACGCGGTTTGAACAGTCGGGTCTGTAACAACTGCTTGTCGACCTCTGTATTCTGCAGGCCGAGAAAAATCATCAGCCGCGACAACATCTCGATTTCAAGCTCGGGTTCGCTACGACGAAAATGCCAGTCGTTGGTGCCGATATCGTCCTCTTTCTGATTTCCAGCACGTATTTCCTGCACGATTTCAGTACCGCGATGAGCGATATAGATACGATTGCTGGCCCGACCCGTTGGATCGCGCTCGATGCGCGTTGTGAACTGGTCCTGGCTGGCGGAATAATTTCCGCTGCCCAGGAGACTTTGCCACCACGACTGGTTTTTCTTTCGACCACCCTCTTCCGTGTATACCCACTCGGTCTGCAGAATACCGATGACCGGCTCATCGACGACCAGCCCGTAACCCTCGAGGGCCCAGAAATTCTTGACCTGCTGGTACAGATTTGCCACCGGCTCTTCGACACTGAGCCAGTAAAAATCACCGCTACCCTGTAATTGCAGCGTGTCGACTTTAGCCAGTACCGGTATTTTGCCACGTACTGTTTGATCGTCACCTGAAAAACCCTCAGGCAGATCAAAGACGGATTCGGCGTCGAACTCAACCAGGTCAGGTGGCACCTCCAGGGACTTCCCCAAAGACACATCGAGATAGCGCTGGCCGGTATTGGATCCTTCGCAGGCGATCAGCGCCAGGATGATGATCAGCAGTGGCGTGAAACGCAGATGCCTCACAGAGCACCACAGGCAAGCAATGCTTGCTTCAGGGGTTGCTGGTATTTTTCGTCGAGCACTGTCATCGGCAGACGCAGATGCAAATCACCGTAACCCATTTGCGAAACAGCCCATTTGACTGGAATCGGATTGGACTCGATAAATAACAGGCGGTGCAGCTCGGCAATTTCAGCATCGGCGGCGCGCGCCTCAGCGGCTTTGCCCTGAAGCGCGAGTTCGCACATCCGCGCCATTTTCGCCGGAACGACGTTAGCAGTTACCGATATCGCACCGTGGCCACCATTCAGAATGAATTCGCAGGTGGTCGAATCATCGCCGGTTAGTAGCGCAAAATCTTTGCCCACCTGCCGCTTGATATCGGCGAGCCTGTCCATACTGCCGGTGGCTTCCTTAATGCCAACGATGTTAGGCAGCTTCGCCAGCTCGGCTACGGTATCAGCCTGCATATCACAGGCGGTACGCCCGGGCACATTATATAATAGCTGTGGAATATCAACCGCTGCAGCGATCGCCTGGTGGTGTAAAAACAACCCTCGTTGGGTGGGCTTGTTGTAATAAGGCGTAACCAGCAACGCCGCCTCGGCGCCACATTTACCCGCGCAGCGGGTCAGTTCGATGGCTTCCGCCGTCGAATTGGCCCCGGTGCCGGCAATCATTGGCAGACGTCGCTTGATCATCTCGTAGCTTTTATTCAGCAAGTCGCAATGTTCGGCGTGGCTTAAGGTCGCGGACTCCCCGGTGGTCCCGGCAATCACCAGCGCTTGTGTGCCCTGGTCGACATGGAAATCGATCAATGCCTCGAGTTGCGAAAAATCGACGTCACCATTGCTCAGCATTGGAGTCACCAACGCCACGATACTGCCTTTAAACATGGTTTACCTCTGCCTGCCCATGGCTAATCAAGGGGCGTATGTTATAAAGAAAACCACCCCTTTTGAAGTGATTCCTGTGCCTGCCGGCATCTTCTGTCAACGAATGCTGCATCCTGGCGCCGCGCGCGCTGCCAGGGATCACACTGCCGGGTAATTAATCGCTAACTGCCTGGTCCTGTTGAGGGCTGCCGGATCGGGTGACCAGCCCGATCAGGGAAAAGATCGAATCTTAATCGCCCGCCGCCTCGCGTGCAATTGCGGCTGCCGGCCAGGCCTTGAGTATGGCCTGGACCAGGGTTGCCAGGGGAATCGCGAAAAACACACCCCACACACCCCACAGGCTACCAAAGAAAACCACGGCGACAATAATCGCGACCGGATGCAGATTAACCACCTCCGAAAAAAGCAACGGCACCAGCAGGTTTCCGTCGAGAAACTGGATCAGTCCATAGATCGCCATCAACCAGCCAAACTCGGAGGTAAACCCCCATTGAAAGAATGCAATAAGTGCAACCGGTATTGTAACGACTGTCGCGCCAACATAGGGAATAATTACCGAAAGACCAACCGCCAGGCTCAACAGCATCGCAAAGTTAAGCCCCATCAATACGAACGCAATGTAACTCGCCACCCAGATAATCAGCACTTCAATGACTTTGCCGCGCACGTAGCTGGCAATTTTTATATCGAGCTCGGCCCACACGGTGCGCAACAGACGGCGTTCTTCAGGCAGGAAGTTGGCAAGCCAGCCAAGAATCATCTCCTTATCCTTGAGGAAGAAAAACACCATCAGCGGTAACAGGATCATGTAGACCAGGAAAGTGATGACACCGACCACCGAGGATAGCGACAGACTCACCACGCGTTGACCCAGAGACGCCAGTTCGGTACGCACGAGGGTCAGGATCTCCTCGATCTGCTGCGCCGAGACATAATCGGGATATTCTTCTGGCAAGTGCAGCAATAGTCGTTGACCCTTGGCGAGCATTATTGGCATTTCCCGGAAAAGATCGCTGATTTGCCTCGACAACAGCGGCAACAATACGAAAAAAACCAGCAGAATCGTGGTAATCATCAGGGCTGTGACGACACTTGCGGACACCGTACGACCAAGATTGATACGGTGTAACCAGACCACCATGCCTTCTGCCAGGTAGGCAATAATAATGGCTACCAGGATGGGCATCAGGTGGGCATTCAATACGAAAATCAGCAACGCGCCGACGAGCAGAATAAAGGTGAAAATCACCGTCTGCGGATCGGTGAAATGACGGCGATACCATTGTTGTAGAATATCAAGCATGATGCGCGGATTCGTTCACGGGACGAAAAAATACTCTAGGCATTATTTTTAAAATAGGATTGTGCAAATTCAAGTAATTTTTCCATTACCGTTACCCTGAACTTTTGTCGCTGACGCACGAACGAGAACGATCGGCTCAGCGGCGGGTCGAGCTCCAGTTCCGCCAACATGTTTAATTTCAACTCCTTGCCAATAATGGCGCGCGACAGAATGGTAATTCCCATGCCGGCTTCAACCGCGCCCTTGATCGCCTCGGGGCTACCCAGTTCGAGGCTGAAGTTCATGTCGGACGGGGTGACTTTTTGCTCCATCAGGTAGTGCATGATCACATCGCGCGTACCCGAGCCCTCTTCACGACTGACAAAAGGATAACGTACGATATCGCTGGCACTGACTTTGCCGCCGCGCTTGACCAATTCGTGATCCGGCGCAGCCACCACCACGAGCTGGTCGTTATGGCAAACTTCAACGATCAGATTCTTGTTGTTGACCGGAGACTCGACCACACCGAGATCGATGACGTTGTGCTCAACCATTGACACGATACCTTCGGAATTCGAAACCTTGAGGCGCAGATTGATATCGGGATAGCGGTTTTTAAACTCACCTAGCAGCGCCGGCAGCATGTATTCGGCGATGGTGGTACTGGCGCCGATAGTCAACGCACCGGAGATCTCACCCGTCAGGTCACGCACGCGGTTTTCCATTTCCGTATAAAGGTCAAATATGCGCTCGGCAAACTCGGCGACACGCTCCCCTGCCGGAGTCAAATTAACCTTGTTATGAGTACGATCGAACAATCGCGTGTTGAAGTATTCTTCGAGCTGGCGGACCTGAAAGGTTACCGCTGGCTGGGTCATGTGCAGTTCCTCAGCCGCTTTAGTGAAGCTAAGCAGTCGGGCAACGGCATGGAAGACCTTGAGACGGCGATCACTCATCGTGTGCGCACACCCATAGTAACGGGCGCTGATTATATAATATTTTTATGCAATTCGACAGACGAGATAAATTTGTTTGATGAGATACTCTGCTGGCCCTTTTGCCAAGACAGCGGGTATGAATAAATAAATATGGAAAATATTGGGATGACAACTATTCTTTGGACTCGTAAACTGTAAAATTATCGTCCAAAGCAGGGAAAACAATGCGCTATTCGATATACCCTATATTGGGCCTGATACTGGTGGTTTCGTCATCGCTATCCGCGGGCACGATTCACAAGTGGGTTGATGAGAATGGCAGCGTCCATTACAGCGATGCACCTCCGGCTAAGACCAAGAGTGAAAATATCCGCGTACAGTCCGCACCCAGCAATCCCGGCAAAGCCCTGCCCCGGCTGACTTCCCCCGAAGCCGCCAACCAGGCGGCGGCGGGCAATGAGCCAAAGCTACCAGTCGATGAGGCCAGCGAAATCTGCAAACTCGCTCGCCAGGATCTGGAAGTCATCAGCACCAGCAGTCGCATCAAGCTAAGACAGGCGGACGGCAGCGTTCGCTACCTCAGCAAAGAGGAAATTGAGCAGCGCAGGGCCGATTCCCAGGCCGAAGTCGATCAATTCTGTAACTAACCCGGCTGCGCTTGTCGACGCGAAGCTACGGGGCAGTTGACCCACTAGCCTGTTGCCGACCAGGCAATGCCGGCATGGCATTGAACAGTGGTTCATCTATAATGCCCCGCATACTAACCTGACGCGATATCGTCGCGAATCGAATCCTATGAGAGCTTCCCGCTACCACCTGGCCACACTGAAGGAAAACCCGGTCGACGCCGAGATTGTCAGCCACCAATTGATGTTGCGCAGCGGCATGATTCGTCGACACGCCGCGGGCATCTACAGCTGGCTACCGCTTGGGCTGCGCGTGCTGCGCAAAGTTGAGCAAATCATCCGCGAAGAAATGGATCGTGCGGGCGCGCTGGAATTACTCATGCCGTCATTTCAGCCAGCCGAATTATGGCAGGAATCGGGCCGCTGGGATCATTTTGGACCGGAGCTACTGCGCCTCACCGATCGCCATAATCGCGAGGCTTGCATCGGTCCGACACACGAAGAAATCGTCACCGACATCTTTCGTCGCGAGGTCAACAGCTATCGTCAGCTGCCACTGAATTTCTACCAGATCCAGACCAAGTTTCGCGATGAGATAAGGCCACGCTTTGGGGTGATGCGCTCACGGGAATTTATCATGAAGGACGCTTATTCATTCGATATCGACAAGGATGGTATGCAAGCCTCCTACGACATCATGGACCAGGCTTACATTGCCATTTTCGATCGCTTCGGGCTTGACTATCGCGCGGTAAACGCCGATTCCGGTGCCATCGGTGGAAGTACATCACAGGAATTCCACGTACTCGCAGATTCCGGAGAAGATGCTATCGCGTTTGCCAGCGAGGGTGACTTCGCCGCCAATATCGAAACCGTCGCAGCGCTGCCTCCCGAGATCGAGCGCGCGGCTCCCACGAAGTCGATGCAGGCCGTGGACACGCCAGGCATGCACAGCATAGATGCGCTGGCCAGGGGGCTCAAAGTGGCGCCACAACAGTGCCTTAAGACACTGATCGTCGAGGCCGAGGAAGATACCCTGATCGCACTGATCCTGCGTGGTGATCACGAACTGAATACCCTCAAGGCCGAACGCCTGGAGGGTGTCACAAGCCCGTTACGCATGGCGCAGCGCGACAGGATCAAACAGATTCTCGGTAACGATGTCGGTTCAATCGGGCCCGTGGGGCTCGGTATCAAAAGCTATGTCGATCACAGCGCTGCGCTTCTGAGCGATTTCGTCTGTGGTGCGAATCAGGACGACAAGCATTTGCAGAACGTCAACTGGGGTCGGGATTGCGAGGAGCCGGCGGTAGCTGACCTGCGCAACGTCGTCGATGGCGATCCGAGTCCGGACGGCAACGGACAACTGCGTATATTACGTGGTATCGAAGTCGGCCATATCTTCCAGCTTGGCCAGAAGTATTCCGAGTCGATGCAGTCGAAGGTCCTCGACGTTCAGGGCAAGACGGTAGCGCCATACATGGGCTGTTACGGTATCGGGGTGACGCGCGTGGTCGCGGCAGCAATCGAACAGAACCACGATGAGCGTGGCATCATCTGGCCGGCAGCGCTGGCGCCGTTTATGCTCGTCATTTGCCCGATTAATTACCACAAGTCGGAATCGGTCAAAGCAGCCGCCGAGAATCTATATCAGCAATGCGTAACACAAGGGCTCAGCGTACTGCTCGATGATCGTGCACTGCGCCCCGGGGTGATGTTTTCCGACATGGATCTGATCGGCATACCGCATCGCATAGTGTTGAGTGACCGCGGCCTCGGCGAACAGCAATTCGAATATAAGGGCAGACGCGATCAGGACGCACAGGAACTGCCGCTGGCCGAATTAACCGCTCTGCTTGCCAGGCTGGGTTCCGAGCCATGCGACTCTTCCCACTGACAAAAGCTCCACTCGCAGGCCTGATCCTGCTGACCCTCGCGGTGCCACCCACAACGCAGGCCAGCACCGATCCCGAACTCAGGCGCCTGTTAAAGGATGCGATCGAAACCGAATCAGGGTTCGACGACCGCTTCGATGCACAGGTCTGGCTGCTCGACATGTCACGACGACTGGAAAAATTTGTGGTGGACCCGAAGACACGGATCGAAATGCTCAAACAGGTTCACTACGAAGCGACGCGCGCCGATATTGAACCTGAACTGGTGCTGGCCCTGATCGAGGTTGAAAGCCGCTTCGATGAGTTTGCTATCTCGGTGGCAGGCGCGCGCGGCCTGATGCAGGTGATGCCTTTCTGGCTGGATGAAATCGGCATATCGGATAAGAATTTGTTCAAGATTCGTACCAATCTACGCATGGGTTGCACCATATTGCGTTATTACATGGACATGGAGCCCAACGACCTCGGGCGTGCACTGGCACGCTATAATGGCAGTCTCGGTCGTACGATTTACCCTAACAAGGTAATCGAGGCACTGCACAGAAACTGGTTTAAACAATAAAATTCTCTACCCGTCCGCATGGGCCAGGGAAAAGGCCGAGGTTTTGATCTTTTCGTCAACTGGCGCTATTGTCGCTGCTGTAAATGTCGTGTATGGAATCGAAAGTGCCATTTTCGAATCCTGAGGCCGCAGTTTATTATTGCATTGAGAATAGCCGTGCCCCGCTACCGATTACTTTTCATTTCCTGTTTTTTTTCGTTGCCCTGCTGGACGAGCGGTACCTTGCTGGCCGCTGGCCACGATGCTGCGTCCACAACGGTAGCGGGGCCGCTCGACGGCCTGAGCTTCCGCGGTGCACTCGGTCCAGACGGCAAACCGAAAGACATTCCCGGTCTGTTTGTCTTCGAAAACGGCAATTTTGTTTCCAGGGAATGTGAACTTCGTTGCCAGTACCCCGCACGTCCCTACTGCGCACGCCACAACGGCGACAAGACCGAGTTTAGCAGCGAAACCAAATGTCCCTACAAGGATGCAACTATGGTCTGGCGAGGCACTATCGAGGGTGACAAATTAACGGGTAAATCCACCTGGGTCGACAAGCGCTGGTACTGGACTGTCGAAAACACTTTCAAGTTCGAAGGCAGTCTGCAAACGGAGTCTCCAGCCACGGCCAGCCCAGATTAACATGCCCGCTAACCAGCCACCCAACATACGCTGGGGCGCCATCGTACGACTGGTAGGTTTAATCATTGTGCTGGTTGCTGCCAACCTGGTTGCGCGCCACTTCATGGAAACGCTCAACTTTACAGTGCGGCCCGGCAATGAAGACGCTGTAAACCGCGCCATCATGATTTCGGCTACACTTTATACCATCCTGCTGGCTGTCCCGTTCGTACCCGGTGCTGAAATCGGAATCGGGCTGATGGCCATGCTCGGCCCGCCTATCGCATTACTGGTTTATCTGTGTACTGTCAGCGGTCTTTGCATCGCGTTTGTACTTGGGCGCCTGCTGCCACTGTCGGTACTGGCCAATTTCAGCAGGGACATCAAGCTGGAGCGCACCAGCCGTCTGCTCAGGGAAATCGAGCCGATGAGCAAGCAGCAACGACTTGCCCTGCTGGTCGATCGAGCGCCAAAGCGATTCATCCCCCTGCTGCTGCGATACCGCTACCTGGCGCTGGCGGTCGCGCTTAACATACCCGGCAATTACCTGATCGGTGGCGGTGGAGGTATAGCCCTGTTCGCTGGAGTCAGCCGTCTCTACTCGGTGAGCGCTTACCTGCTAACAATCGCCCTGGCGGTTGCGCCAGTGCCACTGGCAGTTTTCTTTTTTGGCGCCGATATTTTAGATTAACCTGCCTGTTGCGCCCGGGCGGTTCAGTATCAGGTATGCTGATTAGCCAGGCGATAATTCAAGTACACGGCCAGCGCACTCACCAGCGACAGCAGGATCAGTGGGCCGATGACGCCGAAGTCGAGCAGTAAATCAACGGACAGCTCGTTGCTCGCGCTGTGGATCACCCCGGCATAAAGATAAGATTTGATGCTAATACCCAGCAACGCCGCGATAATAAAATGACTCAGCCTGGCACCCAGCAAGCCAGCACTGTAATTTATAATCGCGTGTGGAAAGGCGGGAAAAACGCGTAGCGCAAACAGCGTGTAAAAATTATCCTGTGACTGCAACAATCGATAACCGTGCGTGTTTTCGATTTTCTGTCGCCACTCCAGGCTCAGATATCGGGATAACAGGTATGCCCCCAATCCTCCAAGCGTACCCCCGATCGCCAGAATAAAAGTAGTCATCGACGGCGGGTAAAGTGGAGCCGCTATCCACAGAAACAACGAGCCCGCCAGGGCAAAACTGAACAATAACGCCTGTAACAGAATCAATACGATAATTAACCACCAGTGCTGGCTGTATTCACGGGCAATGGCGACCAACTCACGCACATCGAGGAGTCCGGACAGCTCCAGGCTAACACCGACCAGGATCAACAACCCGATCACTGTGAGCTTGAGGTAGGGGTGGTGGCTCAAGGGCGATTGATCGCGGTCAGCACGCGCTCATCCTCGGCCTACTCGAAGACACCGATGCTGGCTGGTTCCCAGCTCGCATGACGCAATAGCCAGTCTCCCTGTTTGACCAGCTGTAGCTCGAATCGATATATGCGCGCACTCAAGGAAGTCAGCGCACTGACATCGGAAATTACCGTACCGGCCATGGCGACGTGAAGACTGACGCTGGCCTGGTTGGCGGATAGCATTTCGATACTATCGGTGCGGACAAACAGGTGTAGGCTCTTGTGACGGAAAAAATAAGCGCGCAGCAATCTGGCTAATTGCCGACGGTTGTTGCCGTACTGGTCGATAAAATCGTCGTGCAGGAGGTCATTGAGGTCATCCAGGCTGCGATCTTCGGCGGTCTGCACCGCGCTGTCGATCAAGTGTCGGATCTGATCTTCCGGCGAGCCGTCATCACTACAGGCTTGCACCAGCAGCAATAACAGGGTTATCAGAATTGTCCGATAAAATGGTTTCACGCGCGCGCCGTTTAAATATCGTAACGCGGCGGTGCTACCTTGAGGACTTCTTCGATAGTCGTCAAACCGCGTGCCACCTTTTGCGCACCGGCGAGGTTGAGCGGTTTCATACCCTGGCGAATGGCGGCTTTGCGAAATTTAACCAGATCGAAATTGTCCGTGATTTCACGTTTCAGGGTATCGGTTATCGGCATCATTTCATAAATGCCGATGCGCCCGATAAACCCGGTCTGGCGACACTCAAGACAGCCATCAGAATGCGATATTTTGTCCGGCGGCGATGTAGTCCAGGGCTTGATCAGCGCTTGCCAGTCGAGCGGGTCAAGGTCGGCATCATGCTTGCAGTGCGGACACAGTTTTCGCACCAGGCGCTGTGCCACGACCCCGATCAGGGTGGCGTTAATCAGGTAGGCAGGTACCCCAATTTCGATCAACCTCGCAATAGCGGCGGGCGCATCGTTGGTGTGCAGCGTCGATAACACCAGGTGGCCCGTGAGCGCGGCCTGGACTGCCATTTCCGCGGTTTCATGATCGCGAATCTCGCCGACCATGATGATATCCGGATCCTGGCGCAACAACGTTTTTACCCCCGTTGCAAAATCGAGACCAATGTTGTGCTGCACCTGCATCTGGTTAAAGCTCGGCTCCACCAGTTCGATCGGATCTTCGATGGTACAAACATTGACCTCTGGGCGGGCAAGCTGTTTTAGACTGGTATACAGCGTCGTGGTCTTACCGGAACCCGTTGGCCCGGTCACCAGAATGATGCCAAAAGGTCTGCTGATCATACCGTTCCAGATATCCGATTCGGTCTTTTCCAGGCCCAGTGCTGCAAAATTCTTGACCAGCACTTCCGGATCAAATATTCGCAATACCAGCTTCTCGCCAAAGGCGGTCGGCATGCTCGAAAGGCGCAACTCGATCTCCTGCCCGTTAGGCGACAGCGTCTTGATGCGACCATCCTGCGGTTTACGCTTTTCGGCGACGTCGAGGCGTCCCATGATCTTGATACGACTCACCACGGCAGGAGTTATCGTCGAGGGAATTTCATAGACCTGGTGCATAACACCGTCGATTCGAAATCGAACCTTGCCATATTCGCGTCGCGGTTCAATATGAATATCACTGGCGCGCTGGCTGAACGCATATTGCATCAACCAGTCGACAATACTGACGATATGCTGATCCTCGGCATCGACCTTGCCTGACTTGCCAAGCTCAATCAGCTGCTCGAGATTCTGGATATTCCCAGGCAACTGGCCGCTCGACATGCTGCCCGCGCCATCCATCGCCTTGCTGACGCTGTAAAACTCAACCAGGTAACTCTTTAACTGCTGTGGATTCGCCAGCACCGTAGTGATCGGCCGCTTGACTATCCGTTCGATCTCGTTCTTCCATTCGAGGTTGAACGGATCGGCAACGGCAATTTCCACGGCTGCTGGCGTTACCTTGACCACAAGGATATTGAAGCGCGATGCGTAGGCGTAGGACATGATCGAGGTGCAGGCTGCCACGTCCATTTTCAGTGGATCGAAATGATATCGCGCCAGCCCGGCTTGCTCGGCCAGCCAATCGGTCATGACGTCAAGTGTCAGCACCTGGTCGGGCAGAGATTTATTGTTCCATTGCCGATTGGCAAGTATTTCCAGGGGGTGTACAAATTTTCGGTCACTGGCGGAAACCAGCGTACTGATCATCTGCGCCTTATCCTGCTCGACGATATCCTGCGATACCAGCTGTTCGAGTATCCAGTCCAGGGTGCAAGCGGGTTCAGTCAAAATTCATTATCTGTATTGTTTTTCCAGCATATTAGCAGGAAATCAGCCACTTGCATTGCCGATTAGCCGTTGAAGCCTACTTGGGTTGCCACTTCTGGATAAACTGTTCGAGCATCTCGCGCGTCACCGCTCCGACCTGCCGTGCTACGACCTGCCCCTCGGGCGTCACCAGAAAGGTAGTTGGTAGCCCCGGGATCAAACCGAGCTCGGACTGCTGTGTAGGCCCCGACATGAAATTGGGGTAGGTAATAAAATAGTCATCGAGAAACGCCTGCAAGCGCTGCTGACCGATATTTTCAGCGTTGATGCCGACAACCATCGCATCGCTGTCCACATGCTTATCATGAAACGACTGCAGTTCGGGCATTTCAACGATGCACGGTGGGCACCAGGTCGCCCAGTAATTCACCACTAACCACTTGCCCTGATAGCGACTGAGATTATCCTTGCTGCCATCCATCGCAGTCAGCGGCATATCTATGGGCTGCGCGAACACCGGCAGGGTCAGCAACAGTAACAGGGCGGGCAGGTATCGCTTCATAGATTCACTCAAAAACGGATCGAAAACATATGCACTAGGAGGATGAAATAACCATTAAGTTCCGCTGTTGCCACTTCATCTTTCCACGGTCGCGCTGCGGCCGAAGACTAATTGCAACCGGGGTGCGGTGCCAGGCTGCGCCCGGTGCAGAGGCAGTAAAGTATCTCAAGGTCAAAAAAAAGCCCGCACTCGGCGGGCTCTTTAATCAGGTGCTAATCCGTTATTGCGACAGGTAATCGAGGTCGGATGCCTCGGTTTCACCCAATGTCCACGCGCCACGGTTCTTGGCGTGCTCCATCGCAGCGGCACGCTCGTTGCCTTTAGCCTTCGGAATATAGAAATACTGTCCCGGATAAATCAGGTCGGCATCCTTGATCTGGCCCGAATTTGCCTTGTAGATCAGCGGCCACATGAAAGGATTACTGTAGACCGTATCCTGGCCCGCGATATTCCACAGGTTGTCACCGCTGACGACGAGATAACCACCCAGGTAGGGCGACTCTTCGACGGGGGCTGGCTCAGCGACCTCTTCGACCGGAGCCATCTGCATCGCCTTGATGGCTGCAGCAGCGGCGGCTTCGGCCTTATTGGCAAGAACCTTGGCACGCACGTTTTCACAATCGGCGGCAGCCTTTTCAGCTTCCTCGATTATCTTTGCGTTTTCTTCCCAGTCAGCACCAAGGTTTCTGGCACGCGCATTTTTCAGCTTGGCCGCGTAAATTGCGTTGCGAACTTCAGGCGTAGCGCCTTCACAGGTATCTTCCGCCATTGTTGGTTCAGCAGGCATGTCTTCAGTTGAACTTTGCTGACAGCCGACCATAAAGCCTGAGGTCAACACTGCAAGTGCAGTGACCTTGAGGAGTGCTATTGGTTTCATCTATTTTATTCTCCGAGGAACTTATCTAAATTAGGTTTTGTGGAATGATTATTGATAGCCTATTTTGCCAAGAAGCCTACATTGATCAACCCTTTAGAGCAAGTTTTTAATGTAAATATTACTCAATCAAGAGTGATTATAGCCTAGATTTCATTCTTTTCCCGCAAGCGCTTAAATCAATCCTCAATCGATTTCCCGCTAACAGTCGATCACGGCTATTGCCAAGGCAGGAGGGTTATTGTACAACAAGCGCAATTTCAGCCGTCAGAGCGCGTAGCATGAGTAACGACAAAGCGGTCATATATCACAATCCAAAATGCAGCAAGTCACGCGAAACGCTGCAAATCCTGCAGGACCACGAGATCGAAATGGAGATTATCGATTATCTGCAGGACCCGCCCACGCCCCAGGAGCTGGGGCGAATTATCGAAATGCTCGGCGTTTCGGCCCGTGATTTGATGCGTAGCACCGAACCGGTCTACAAGGACGCCGATCTCGACGACGACAGCTTGAGCGATGACGACATCATCGAGGCTATCTGTGAATACCCCGCACTGTTACAGCGCCCGATCGTGATCTCCGGAAACAGAGCAATCATCGGCCGCCCCCCGGCCAGGGTGTTGGAAATCATTGCATAAAATTCTTATCGTCTATTTCAGCCGCCACGGCAGTATCGCGCGCATGGCTGATGAAATCAGCCTGGGGGTCGATTCCAACCCGGCCTGCGAGGCAATACTGCGCAGACTGCCGGCAGTATCCGCCGAAACCGAGCAGGTTGAAAAGTCTATTCCCGATGACGGCCTGCCCTATGCGCAGCAGGCTGACCTCGAAGACTGTGCCGGCCTGCTGATCGGTAGCCCCGGTTACTTTGGCAACATGGCAGCCCCGCTCAAGTATTTCTTCGACCAAACCAGTCCACTGTGGCTTTCCGGCACCCTGATTGGCAAGCCGGCGGGCGTTTTTACGGCAACGTCGAGCATGCACGGCGGCCAGGAAACGGTGCTCACCAGCATGATGTTGCCGTTGCTGCATCACGGCATGCTGGTGACCGGCATCCCCTACTCGGAACCCGCACTCAACCAGACCAGTTCCGGAGCCACCCCCTACGGCGCCAGTCATGTCGCGGGCCTTCAGGGCCAGGCGCTGAGCGAACACGAACGCTCAGCTTGCCAGGCGCTGGGCAAGCGCGTTGCCGACCTCGCCTGTCGATTGGTGACGCGTGCTATCGATGCATAGCCTCAAAATCATCAGCCTGATCTCCTGGACTGCACTGCTCGCCTTTCAGGTCACCCTGCCCTGGATGACCGATCCACAGGGGAATTACTGGCTACTCGCACTGGCGATACCGTTATTGATCCCGCTCAGGGGGCTGCTGCGTAATCAACGCTACACTTACAAATGGATCGGCTTTCTGACCCTGTTTTATTTCTGTATCGGCGTCAGTGAACTGGTATCTAACTCGCAGTTGCGCATTTATGGCTTTGGTACATCGGTGGCCAGCATGTTGTTGTTTCTGGCCAGTATTTACTTCGCGCGCTACCTGGGGCTGCAGCGCCGGAACTAGCTCGATTCAGCGAGCAACTGCTTGACCAGGGGGATGGTAACCCGGCGTTGCTGCGATAGCGAAATTCCGTCCAGACGTCGCAGAATGCTGATCTGCTCGCCGAGGTCGCGTGCATGATGGGTCATCAGGTAGGAAATCACTTCATCGGATAAATCGATACCCAACAGCTGTGCACGACGACGCAAGATCTTGCGAATTTCGTCATCACCACTTTGCGGCAGTTGCAGCAACAGGCCCCATTGCAGGCGGGAGCGAAAATCACCCAGTTGCGTTGCCAGCGCGTCAGGCTTTGCGCTCAACGCGAACAGCAGCCGGAACTCACCCGCGCGACAACGATTTATCACCTGGTAAAAACAGGCTTCCCAGGCAGTATGTCCGGCAATTGCATCGAGATTATCAATCGCCAGTACATCGCAGTGACTGAATCCCTCGAATTCATCGGCCTCGCAGCGGCACAGTTGCGCACCATCGTAAATTTGCAGCACCACGCCATTTTTTCGGGCAAAATCAGCGCTGGCATTGAGCAGATGCGTCTTGCCGGTGGCCGCTGCACCCCATAATCCGAGCTGGTTTTCACCCTTGCCAAGAATCAGCGCCTGCAGGCTGCTGAGAATGAGTCCGGCGCGGTCCGCAACGAAATTGTCGAAACTGAACTGGCGATCCAGCGACAGCGGTAACGCGATTTGTTTAATTACTGGCTCCACGGTTAATGAAGCTGTAATTGAGAATAATCAACTCCTCGCCCTGGGTACTGAGCTGGGGAAAATCCTCTTGCTCGAGCACTTCGCCAAATTCAATCAGGCGCTGTAAATCTGCTGGATCATTGCGCAGTTTCAGGCGATAGGTGACGACATCCTTGCTGATCATCGCGACGCGCACACTGTCCACCACGTTCAGGGATTCCAGGTAGCGCTGCACCTTGATCAATTTGTCGATACCTTCCACTTCAGACACGCTCAGCAACAGCGACTGTTCGACACGGCGATGATCCTCCAACGCGTATTCGAGGGCGAGAATCTTCGCCAGGTGCTGAATGACCTGGTCGATCACCGCCTGCTTGGAAGGTGCCTTGAAGGTCCATTTGAAGACCTGCTCATCGAAACGAACCTCCCAATCGCCCTGCCAGCCCTGCCCGCTGCGACCCACTATCTGTCCCACCATCATCGCGTTTGGCGCGTAGCGCCGGGCCATGGTGTTGATATTCTCGTATTGCCGCGAGGCGATATCACTGATACTGACCAACGCAATATCTTCGAGATCCATCAATGGGAACAATACCGGTACTGCATGAATCGAAGCCGCGCGGTCAAGGGCTTCCACCAGGTCCGGGGTCGCATCATCGGAGACCAGCTTGATGTTTTCATTGACGTCGTAGGATATGACCAACAAGGTACTCGGCCGCTCACGCCCCCACACCGGAAAATTCTGCTCGCGTAACAACGCCTCGATCAATTGCTGATCGAAATCGATGCGCAGTAACAACCTCGTGCTGTCGAACTCGTCACCGCCAGACAGGCTGCGGCTCAGGTAACGAAACTGCTTTACGTAGCGCGCACTATTTTCAATAGGTCGCTCGAATCCCGGGCTCGCGAGCGCATCGCCCGAGCCGCTGACCTTGACGATAACCTGCTTGAAGGCCTCGCTGAAGGATTCCAGCCGTATACTGGTCGTCTGATCGGCGACCGGCAATTCAACTGTATACAAATCATCCACGGTCACCGCCCACAGCGGTGACTGCCAAAATCCGAACAGTGCTAAAACGGGCACGAAAACTTTCAACGACTTCATTGCTTCCCTATCTTCATCGACGGACATTTGCCCGCAAGGCGTGTAAAATAGCACACCACTATTGTTTCCTGAACCTGCAAACCATGAATTCCGAAGCATCCCCCGAGGCATCCCTGAGTTATCTCGACTCAGGCGTCGATATCGACGCCGGAAACGAACTGGTAGAACGCATCAAGCCGGCCATCAAATCGACGCACCGCGAGGGCTGTGTCGGCAGCATCGGAGGTTTTGGCGGACTGTTCGAACTTCCGCTGCATCGCTACCGGAGTCCGTTACTGGTGTCCGGCACCGATGGCGTCGGCACCAAGCTCAGGCTCGCCATCGATCTCGATATCGTCGACGGCATCGGCATCGACCTGGTGGCAATGTGCGCCAATGATATCGCGGTACTCGGTGCCGAAGCACTTTTTTTTCTCGACTACTATGCAACTGGAAAACTTGAGGTAGCGCAGGCTGAAAAAGTGATCAAGGGAATCGCTGATGGCTGCCGGCAGGCCGGTTGCGCGCTGATAGGCGGTGAAACCGCGGAAATGCCGGGCATTTACCAAAGCGGCGACTTCGACCTGGCCGGCTTTTGTGTCGGCATTGTCGAAAAGGATCGCGTTATCGACGGTAGCCGGGTCAAGGCAGGAAATCGGCTGATCGCACTGGCGTCATCAGGCGTGCATTCCAACGGCTTTTCGCTGGTACGTAAAATTATCGAAGTATCGGGTAGCCAGCTATCGCTCGATTGCGGTGGCGAGTCCCTAGCCGAAGCACTGATCAGGCCAACCCGTATCTACGTAAAAAACCTGCTGGCGCTCAACGCCGAGTTTCAGATAAACGCCATCGCCCATATCACCGGTGGCGGCCTGGTGGAGAATGTGCCGCGCGTATTACCGGAAGCGCTCAGCGCCCGAATCGATTTGAATAGCTGGCAACTTCCCCCGGTTTTCGACTGGCTGCAACAAACCGGCAATATTGCACAGAGAGAGATGCTGCGTACCTTTAACTGCGGCGTCGGCATGATACTCGCGATCGATGCCGGGCTGGCCGATCCGGTAGTCGAGAAATTACAGGCCCTCGGTGAAAGCGCCTGGTTAATCGGCGACGTCGTCGAGCGAGGCGATCAGGAACCGGTTATTTTTACATGAGTCAACTCGTCCTGGCGGTGCTGATTTCCGGCAGTGGCAGCAACCTGCAGGCCATCATCGATGCCATCGAGGCTGGCACACTCAACGCCCGAATTGCCTGTGTCCTCAGTAACAACCCAGACGCCTACGGCTTGCAGCGTGCCACCCGGCACCGCCTGCCTGTCGAGATCATCGATCACCGGAGCTATCCGAGCCGCGAACAATACGATGCCGAACTGCGCCGGCGGCTGGAGGCGATCGCGCCCGACTACATCGTGCTCGCCGGCTACATGCGCATCCTCAGTGCAGAGTTCGTGCGTGCCTTTGAGCACCGTATCCTGAACATCCACCCGGCATTACTACCCGCGTATAAAGGTCTCGACACGCATCAACGGGCGCTGGACAACGGCGAAACCGAACACGGCGTCAGTATCCACCTGGTGACCGCCGAACTGGACGATGGCCCGGTTCTCCTGCAGGCAAGCTACCCCATCGAAAACGGCGACAGCGTCGCTGACCTGCGCACCAGGGGTCAGCGCCTCGAACACCAGATGTATCCGACGGTACTGCGCTGGATTAGCGAAAATAAACTAATCATCGATGACCATGGTCAAATACACCATGATCAGACCTTGCTCGACAATCCACTGCAGTTTAGTGCCTAAGCTGGACCCGGTTCAGCGGCTGGCTCAGCGTTTGTGGCTGAGCCTGGTACTCAGCCTGGTACTCAGCCTGAGCGTGACTGTCAAGGCTGGTGAAGTTCCGTTACGCGCCTTCACCGCCAGCTATGATCTGACCACGAAAGGGATGAACCTCGGCATTGCCAAACTGACCCTCGAGCCAGTCAAGGATTTGTGGCGCTGGCGACTGACCACGCGGGCACGCGGTATTTACTCGATGTTTATCAACAAGAAACCCTACTCCGAGACGACCTTCAGCCACAACCCGGATCAGGTGCGCTTACAGCAGATCCTGATCTCGGACGAAAACAACAAGGATAAGTACGAGTCCGCCAGTTTCGACTGGAACAACGGCTATATGGAGGTCATGCGCAAGGGAAAACCCTCCAGGGTACCATTGGCCGGGGGTGTATACGACTATCAGAGCATTCATTTGCTCGCCGCTGCGATGCAGTTACAACAACTTGAAAATACGACGTTGCGCTTGTATCAAAAGGGTAAACTGGTCGAATCCAGGCTGATCTATCGCGGCAAGGGTTCGGTAAAAATCGACGGCAAGGATACCGATGCGCGTATATTCGAGCAGACCATCACCGGATCAAAAACGCGTATCAAGTATTATTACGACGTACAAAACCCGCTGTTACCGTTGCTCATCGAAACACGCGATGCAGACGATTCATCGAGTACATTGAAGCTGCGCGAAGTCGAGTGGCGATCATAACCGGGTAAACCCCTCCTCCCGTTGCAGGCGTTCAATTTCAGCCGGCGCGAACGGGACCTGTTCGATGAAGCTGGGGAGTTCGCTTTGCCCGATCTCGAGGGTGCGCATCATCGTCTGGCAAGCCTTTATATCGATGATATTATCCTGGTCTAGCAATCGCGCGCGCTCTACCACGGACTGGTTTGTCGAATAGTTCCGGCGTTGAAATAAATGCAATTCGTCGCCATGCAGCACGATAGCGATACGGCTGTGCTCGGCCGGGTCGAACAATTCGCGCAAATCTTCGGCGCGGTCCAGTACCACATCGAGTTCCCTGGCCGAGGTTACGGTAACACTGAACACGTAACCATTCGCCCGCGATTCGGCATGCAACAAGGTGGTGCCAGAGAACATTCCCGGCAATAGCAACCCACACAGCAATAGTAAGCTGATCCCAGCCGGGAGCCGCGACATATCAATCGGTCCCGGCTATCGTCATGTTGTCGATCAGGATAGAACCACAATGGATACCACCACGGTAATCCACGTCATTACCGATATCGACAATCCCCTTGAACATGTCGCGCAGGTTGGCGGCAATGGTCACCTCTTCAACGGCATAGTCAAGCTTGCCGTTTTCAACCCAGAACCCGGCGGCGCCGCGCGAATAGTCACCGGTTACCGTATTAACGCCGTGACCCATCAATTCGGTGACCAGAAATCCACGGTGCATACCCTGCAGGCATTCATCGAAGGATTTACCGGTACTGGCGACACTGAGATTGTGGATTCCGCTGGCGTGGCCGGTCGAGCGCAAACCCAGTTTTCGGGCCGAGTAACTGTCGAGCAGATAGCTCTGGATCACTCCATCGCTAACCAGGCTGGCATCGCTGGTCGCCACGCCCTCGGCATCGAAGTTGGCCGAGGCCAACGCCTGCGGCAGAAAGGGTTGCTCACGCAGTTGTACAAAATCCGGGAATACCTGTTCACCGAGGGCGTTGAGTAAAAAGCTCGCCTTGCGATATTGCGCCGCGCCACCAATGGCGGAGGTAAAACTGGAAATAATGCCGCGCGCAAGCTCGGCGGCAAACAGCACTGGCGCCTGTTGTGTTTTAAGTTTACGCGCATCCAGGCGGCGCAGGGTACGCTCCGCCGCCTTTTCACCGATGCTGCGGGCAGTTGCAAGGCGCTCGGGATGGCGGCTTACGTCATACCAGTAGTCACGCTGCATATTGCCATTGGACTCGGCCACGACCGCACAGCTGATACCGTGGCGCGTCTTGCGTTCTGCCTGCAGGAAGCCATGCGAATTGCCGTACACCGACAAGCCGGCATTCAGATCCACCGACGCACCCTCGGAATTGACGATACGCGCATCGTAATCCAGCGCCGAATTTTCGCATTCCAGCGCCAGGTCGATGACTTCCTGCGGCTGAATACCCCAGGGATGATATAAATCCAGGTCACGAAAATCGGTAGCCATCAAATCGGCGTCGGCAAGACCTGTGAAGGGATCTTCCGAGGTGTAGCGCGCGATGTTACAGGCGGCCTCCACCGTTTTGCGTATCGCCTCGAGATCCAGGTTGGAGGTGCTGGCGCTGCCTTTATGGCCATCAAAATAGACGCTGATACCGAGTCCATTGTCCTGCTGATGCTCGATCGTCTCCACCGAGCCCATGCGGGTTGCGACCGAAAGCCCCTGCGACACCGACAGGCCGGCTTCGGCCTGCGTGGCGCCACCCGCCCTGGCTAGTTCGAGAGTATCAGCAACGATGTTTTTAAATGAATCGACGTTGCCAGGTGATAAGATACTGTTTTTTTCAAGGTTCATCGGTACATTTTATCCCAGACAGTTATGCAAAACGAAGCAGAGTTTGATGAAATCGAAGTCGTTAGCAAGAGTCAGCTTAAACGCGACAGCCATGCGATCCAGGATCTCGGCAAGCGATTGGCAGCGTTACCTGCCGATCACCTGGCGCGAATCCCACTGGACGAACCGGTACTGGAAGCTATTGCTCTTGCCCACCGCATTCAAAACAAACGCAGCGCGCTTAAACGGCATTACCAGTTTCTTGGCAAGCTGCTGCGCGCACGCGACACCGACGCTATAGTCGCCGCATTGAACGAAATTGACAACGAAAGTCAGCACTCGATTCAAAAACATCATCGCGCCGAACGCTGGCGTGATCGCATCATCGAACAGGGCATCGATGCAATAGAAGCATTGATAGCCGAAATCGAACGCGCCGATCGCCAGAAACTGCGCCAACTGTGGCGCAACTACCAGCATGCCAAAAGTGACGCCAAACGAATCCAGCACTCACGTTTGCTTTATAAAGAAATCAAACAGTCGCTCGATTAAACCAGCGTCATTCCGGTGTCATTCCCGCGCCCTATTTTAAAGTCATTCCCGCGCAAGCGGGAATCTCGCGAAGGCCCCGACAGGAAAAAGAAAATCGGATCCAGAATCCCGCTTGCGCGGGATTGACGCTAAACAGGGGCACAGATGCAAGAGGTAAGGGCACGGGCAGGTGAGTTCAACCCGGGCTTGCAGGTATGATCGGCGTATTGCGCACCACATCGGCGTTTTGCGCACGGTTACGCAGAAAATGATCCATCAGTACGATTGCGAGCATGGCCTCGGCAATCGGTGTGGCGCGTATGCCGACACAGGGGTCGTGCCGACCCTTGGTGCGAATCTCCACTGCCTTGCCGTTGATATCAACGCTGCGACCGGGCAGGTGAATGCTCGAGGTCGGCTTGAGCGCAATGCTGACCAGTACATCCTGGCCCGAGGTAATCCCACCCAGGGTGCCGCCCGCGTGGTTCGACAGAAATCCATCGGGGGTAATTTCGTCGCGATTCTGCGTACCCTTGAGTTCGATACTGCCAAAACCCGCACCAATCTCAACACCTTTGACCGCGTTGATGCTCATCATCGCATGCGCGATGTCGGCGTCGATACGGTCGAAAATCGGCTCCCCAAGCCCGGGCGGCACACCGCTTGCTACCACCGAAATTCGCGCGCCAATCGATTCCCCCTCCTTACGCAACCTGTCCATGTATTTCTCCAATTCCGGCACCATCGCGGCATCGGGACAAAAGAAGGGATTGTTATTGACCTCGTCCCAGTCAAAATTGAGCGGTTTCAGCGGACCCAGTTGCGACAGGTAACCACGCACCTGAATCCCGCAATGATTCGCCAGGTATTTCTTGGCGATACCGCCTGCGGCGACCCGCATCGCGGTTTCGCGCGCCGATGAACGACCGCCACCGCGGTAGTCGCGGAATCCGTATTTCTGGTGATAACTGTAATCGGCATGACCCGGGCGAAACAGGTCCTTGATGTCGCTGTAATCTTTTGAGCGCTGATCTTTATTATGGATCAGCAGGCATATCGGCGTGCCGGTGGTTTTACCTTCGAACGTGCCCGACATGATTTGCACAGCGTCGTCTTCACGCCGTTGCGTGGTGTGGCGCGAAGTGCCCGGCTTGCGACGATCCAGGTCTTGTTGCAAATCGTCCTCATCGAGCTCAAGCCCTGGCGGGCAGCCATCGACGATACAGCCGATCGCACTACCGTGGCTTTCGCCGAATGAAGTCACTACGAATGATTTGCCGAAACTGTTTCCCGACATGAGCCCGCCCTGCATTGAAATGAATCGAATTTGCACCCAATTAGGTTGCAATGACCCATTCTACTAAAAAACTCGGCATGATGTTCACTGCAGCGGGCTGGATATTGGGCTTTTTATTGCTGGTGTTGGTATTCGGCAACATCCTCGATCAGCAATACAACCCCAATCAGTCGATCGCCACCGTGCAGGGGGCAGGCACCCAGGAAATCGTATTGCAGCGAAGCCGCAATGGCCACTACGTGTTTGACGGTGAAATCAACCACCAAAAGGTTACTTTCCTGGTCGATACCGGCGCTACCATGACTTCGATTCCAGCCCATCTGCAGCAAAGCCTGGGGTTACAGGCAGGTCCGGCTACCTCGGTATCGACTGCCAATGGCGTTACCACCGCGTACCTCACGCGTCTCGAGCATCTCGCACTGGGTGACATCGAGCTCCACGACGTCAAAGCCAGTATCGTCCAGGGCATGGCTGTCGACGAGGTTCTGCTCGGCATGAACGTACTCAAGCATTTCGAACTGGTACAACGCGGCAATAATTTGCTCATTCGACATTATCAATAGTGCTCCACAGCAAAAACCCGCAAATCTAACATTTTTATAAATTCTTCGATTTGGCCCGTTTTTGGTGAACTTTCTGCAAAAACGCGGCCTCTAAGCTGGCGTAACGGAAAAAATCCGTGCGAGCCAACCACTTAATTAACTTGAGGAATTACCAATGATTACAGCCAAGAAGACTACCGGGATCGCCCTCGCTGCCGCCGCAGCTGCCATGTTCGCCGTTGCACCGATGAGTGCTAACGCGGCTGAAAAAGCCGGCAAATGCTTCAACGTGAATTCCTGCAAAGGCACCAGCGCCTGCGCCACCGCTACCACCAGCTGCGCCGGTCAGAATTCCTGTGCCGGTCAAGGTTGGGTCAAGCGCACCAAGAGTGAGTGTGAAGGCGCCGGTGGTAAATTCGAAGCCTGAGTTGTAACCATTAAGTTAGAAAAATGCACCGACCGGGTCGGTGCATTTTTTTTGCCCGATCGTTACAATCCACCCTGATATACAGCTGACGAGCCCCGATGACGCAAGCTAAACCATTTCTCGGATTTGGCCTGGGATTGCGTGCAGAACACTACCAGGACATCCTCGAGCGCAAACCGCAGAATATCGACTGGTTCGAAATTCTCAGCGAAAATTACCTGATCGAGGGCGGCAAGCCGCTGTACTTCCTGGACGCCATCCGCCAGGACTACCCGATGGTAATGCACGGCGTCTCCATGTCACTGGGCAGCACCGACGAGCTCGATTTCAACTACCTCGGCCAACTCAAGGCTCTAATCCAGCGGATAGAACCCCGCTGGTTTTCCGATCACCTGTGCTGGACCGGGGTGGACCACAAGAACATGCACGATCTTCTCCCCCTGCCCTATACCGATGAGGCGATCGTGCACGTCGCTGATCGAATTTCTCGGGTGCAGGATTTTATCGGCCGGCAAATGCTGATCGAGAATCTCTCGAGCTATATCACCTACTGCGAAGATGCGATGCCCGAATGGGAATTTCTCAGCGCCATTGCCGAGCGCGCCGATTGTTACCTGCTCCTCGACGTCAACAATATTTATGTCAGCAGCTTCAATCATCATTACGATCCCCTCGACTATCTCGATGGCGTTCCCGCAGAGCGGGTGTGGCAGCATCACCTCGCCGGACATACCAATGACGGCAACCTGATCATCGACACTCACGATCACGACGTGATCGATCCGGTCTGGCAGCTTTACGCAGAAACCGCCAAACGTTTCGGTCCGGTGTCGACGATGATCGAGCGCGACGGCAATATCCCCGAACTCGACCAGGTGCTGGCTGAGCTCGAGCAGGCGCGACGTATCGCCGCACCCTACTACCAGTCCTGATCATGTCGCATTTACGTGATCTGCAACTACGCTTCCAGGACTACCTTATCGATGGCTCGCGAGCGATCGAGGAAGACATTGTCAGCACCGAAAATGCACTCGCGGAGCACCGCCTCGGCACTTATTACAACGCCTATCGAATTCGCCTGATCGATTCTCTTGCGGTGGATTTTTCCGCACTGGAGCACTACCTGGGGCGTGAATCCTTCGAAAACCTGACGCTCGATTACCTGCTGCATCACCCTTCCACGCGGCCCTCGGTGCGCTGGTTCGGTCAGCATCTACCAGAATACCTGGCACGATTCAACCATGCCGGGGATGCCGAATTCGTGCACGAACTGGCGCAATATGAATGGCTTCAGACCATCGTCTTCGATGCAGCCGACAGCCCGACGCTGGTGCAACTCGAAGACATGGCACAGATCGGTGCGGAAACATGGCCAGCCTTGACTTTCGCGTTCAAACCGGCGATGCAATGGCTCGATCTCTACTGGAATGTGCCGCAGATCGAGCACGCACTGGATAGCGGCGAGTCCGTGCCTGACAAGCATCGCAGCGAGTTCCCGTTACGCTGGTTGTTGTGGCGCCGTGACTTCAAGACTTACTGGCGTTCGCTCGAGGTGCATGAAGCCTGGGCGTTGCAGCAAGCGGTTAACGGCGCGAATTTCGCCGACATCTGCCAAGGCCTGCTCGAATGGATTGATGCCGAACAGGTGGCGCTGACGGCGGCCGGCTTACTCAAGCAATGGATCAGCGACCAACTGGTAACTCGCCTGGGCGATTTCTGACCCGGGCCTGGCGCTTATTCACCCCTGATGGCAATAACCGCTATAGCCAGGACTTCTGTGCCAGGGCATATATTGTCGCAGGATTAATAGTGGTAACATATCCCGCAAAACAGGCACGCGACACAGCTGGAGAATCCTGCTGGGCCAGCGGGCTAACCATCATCCCCGACCCAGGACATTGCCATGCCAAATCTTGACCTCAAGCTGCAGGATCTCGATATCTTCCACGGATTCATTCGTCGCCACATCGGTCCCGGTGACGAAGATGAAGCGGCGATGCTCGCTGAACTGGGCATGCAGAGCATCGACGAACTGCTCGACAAGGTCGTGCCGGAATCGATTCGGCGGCGCAAGGAACTCGAGGTCAAAGCCAGTCTGTCGGAACGCCAGGTATTGAACCGCCTCTACCAGATTTCGACTCGCAATCAATTGTTCAAATCATTTATCGGCCTGGGTTACCACAATACCCATACGCCAACGGTAATCGAGCGCAACCTGCTGCGCAATCCGGCCTGGTATACGGCCTATACACCCTACCAGCCGGAAATTTCACAGGGCCGCCTCGAGGCATTGCTCAATTTCCAGACCATGATCAGCGACCTGACCGGCATGGATATGGCCAACGCCTCGATGCTCGACGAGGCAACCGCCGCAGCCGAGGCCATGGCCATGTGTCATCGCCTCGCGAAGAGCAAGTCCGATGTCTTCTACATCGCTGAAAATTGTCATCCGCAAACCATAGAGGTAATTACTAATCGTGCCCGGCACCTGGGAATCAAATGCGTCATCGGCGATCCCTTCGACGCCCCCGGAAATCCGGAACTGTGTGGCGTACTGTTACAGTACCCCTGTTCTACCGGCGAGATTCAGGACTATGCCGAGCTGGTTGCAAAGATCCACGAAAAGCAGGCCCTGGTGGCCGTCGCTACCGATCTGCTCAGCCTGACACTGCTCAAGCCACCGGGTGAATTCGATGCCGACATCGTCGTTGGCACCTCGCAGCGTTTTGGCGTACCGCTCGGTTACGGTGGGCCGCATGCGGCCTTCATGGCCACGCGCGAGGCCTACAAACGCTCCTTGCCAGGCCGTTTGATCGGTGTATCGCAAGATTCCCGCAAACAACCGGCATTGCGCCTGGCCCTGCAGACTCGCGAGCAACACATTCGCCGCGAGAAGGCGACCAGCAATATCTGCACCGCGCAGGCACTGCTTGCCATCATGGCCGGCATGTATGCGGTTTATCATGGGCCCGGCGAACTGCGCCGCATTGCACAGCGCATCAATCGGCTAACCGTGGTACTCGCCGAAGGTCTGCGCGATCTCGGTCTTGATGTGCAAACGCGGCACTTCTTCGACACCATCACCGTGAAGACCGGCAACGCCACCGAGTTCATTCTCGCCGCGGCGCGCGCCGAAAAAATCAACCTGCGCCAGGTAGATGACGATACCGTCGGTATCTCGCTCGACGAAATCGCTACCCAGGCCAATGTCAGAACACTGTTCAACGTCTTTACCCACGACCACGGCGACGAAGTATCCATCACCGAGCTGGACGCAAAGGCCACCAGCAGCCTGCCACCGACGCTGGTGCGTGAAAGCGAATTCCTGACTCACCCGGTATTCAACAGCCACCATTCAGAAACCGACTTGATGCGCTACATGCGTAAACTGGCTGACAAGGACCTGGCACTCGACCGCACCATGATCCCGCTCGGTTCCTGCACCATGAAACTGAACTCCGCGACCCAGTTGATTCCGGTCACCTGGCCGGGCTTCGGGCGCATACATCCCTTCGTGCCACTGGATCAGGCCCAGGGCTATCAGCAACTGATCACCGAGCTCGAACAAATGCTGTGCGCCTGCACCGGCTACGACGCCATTTCGTTGCAGCCCAATTCAGGCGCCCAGGGCGAGTACGCGGGTTTGCTCGCCATCAAGTCCTACCATCAAAGCCGCGATGAGGGACACCGCAACATCTGTGTCATCCCGGCTTCGGCGCATGGCACCAACCCGGCCTCGGCACAGATGGCAGGTATGAAAGTGGTGGTTGTCGGTACCGCCAGGACCGGCAATATCGATATGGTAGACCTGAAGGCCAAGTGTGAGCTGCACAGCGATAATCTCGCCGCCATCATGATTACCTACCCCTCCACGCACGGCGTATTCGAAGACGATGTCACCGAAGTCTGCGAACTGGTTCACCAGCATGGCGGCCAGGTCTACATTGATGGCGCCAATATGAACGCAATGGTTGGTGTTTGTGCTCCGGGCAAGTTCGGTGGCGATGTCTCGCATCTGAACCTGCACAAGACCTTCGCCATTCCCCACGGCGGTGGTGGTCCAGGCGTTGGCCCGATCGGCGTCAAGGCGCATCTCAAGCCTTTTCTGCCGTCGACTCGCCAGAATCGCAACGGCGGCATCAACAAGGTCGCTGCGGCACCCTTCGGCAGCGCCGGCGTACTGCCAATCAGCTGGGCCTATATTTCACTGCTCGGACGTCACGGGCTCCCCAAGGCAACCGCGACGGCGATTTTGAACGCGAACTATATTGCCAAGCGACTCAACGAACATTTCCCGATCCTGTATACCGGGCCCAACGGTCTCGTGGCGCACGAGTGCATCATCGATACGCGCGTGGTCAAGGACAGCAGCGGCGTCACCGTTGACGATATCGCCAAGCGCCTGATCGATTACGGCTTTCACGCACCGACCATGTCCTTCCCGGTTCCCGGTACGCTGATGATCGAACCGACCGAGTCGGAATCCAGGGAAGAACTCGACCGCTTTTGCGAGGCGATGATTGCGATTCGCGGGGAAATTCGCGAAATCGAGGAAGGCCGTATGGACAAGGCTGACAATCCGCTGAAACATGCGCCCCACACCGTCGACATGGTGTGTGCTGATGAATGGAGCCACGGTTATAGTCGCGAACAGGCCGCTTATCCAATCGCATCGTTGCGCAATTACAAGTACTGGTCGCCAGTGGGTCGGGTCGACAATGTGTACGGCGATACGCACCTGATCTGCTCCTGCCCACCGCTTGCGTCCTATGCCGAAGAAGATGCGTAAGCAGGCACAAACAGGGCGCATTGACGCTGCATGGTGGCAGTCTAAATATACTATGCTGCGCCACTTCTCACCGCTTGGATAAGCAACGCGATGGCTATCAGCGTATTTGACCTGTTTTCGATTGGCATCGGCCCATCGAGCTCGCATACCGTCGGGCCGATGCGCGCTGCGCAGCAATTCGCTGATAACTTGCAGCAGGAAGGCCTGTTATCGCGGGTCACCCGGGTTAAAACCGATTTGTACGGTTCGCTCGGCGCCACCGGCAAGGGCCACGGTAGCGACAAGGCGGTCATGCTCGGGCTTGAAGGCGAGCTGCCGGAATCGGTTGACACCGAAACCGTCGACGCCCGCCTCGAGAAGATTCGTGGTGCACGTCAGCTGCAACTGCTTGGCGAACATGCGATCGCCTTCAACGAAAAGAAAGACCTGATCATGCATCGGCGCGAGAGCCTGCCGTTTCACTCCAACGGTATGACTTTTCGTGCCTTCGATAGCAGCGAGAGCGAAATTCGCAAGGCAACCTTCTACTCGGTCGGTGGCGGTTTTATCGTCAACGAAGGCGCCCAGGGAAGCGACCGAATTGTCGTGGACGACACGCCTCAGGCGTATCCGTTTCGAAGCGCGGTCGATCTGCTGATTCACTGCACAAAACACAATATATCAATCAGTGACGTGATGCTGGCCAATGAAAAAGCCTGGCGCAGTGAAGCGGAGATTCGCAGTGGTTTGCTGGGGATCTGGAAGGCGATGCGCAACTGCGTCAAGAATGGCTGCCAAAAGGAGGGTATATTGCCGGGTGGCATGAAAGTGAAGCGCCGTGCGGCAGAATTATCGCGCAAGATGCGCAGTCAGCCCGGTCTCACCTACAAGGACCCGTTAATGTGCCTCGACTGGGTCAACCTGTGGGCACTCGCGGTGAACGAGGAAAACGCCGCCGGTGGGCGCGTGGTAACCGCACCCACCAATGGTGCTGCCGGCATCATTCCAGCGGTCATGCATTACTATCATCACTTCTACCCGGCGGCCGACGAAGACGGTATCGTGCGTTTCCTGCTGACCGCCGGCGCCATCGGTATCCTGTACAAGGAAAACGCCTCGATCTCGGGCGCCGAGGTCGGTTGCCAGGGCGAAGTAGGTAGCGCCTGCTCGATGGCCGCCGGCGCTCTCGCCGAAGTACTCGGCGGTACGCCCGAGCAGGTCGAAAACGCCGCTGAAATTGGCATGGAGCATAATCTCGGGTTGACCTGCGATCCGGTCGGCGGCCTGGTGCAGGTACCCTGTATCGAACGCAACGCGATGGCTGCAGTAAAAGCCATCAACGCGGCGCGAATCTCGATGCGCGGCGACGGCCAGCACTACGTGTCACTCGACAAGGTCATCAAGACCATGCGTGAAACCGGTGCCGACATGAAAACCAAGTACAAGGAAACCGCGCGCGGAGGGCTCGCGGTGAACATTATCGAATGCTAGGTCTGCAATGTTAGGCGATCTGCAGACCTGGCTTGGCCCCTATCTCGGGTTTTTCGGCAATAACCCGTGGCTGCAGGCGCTGGTTGCCGTGATCGGCTCGCTGGTCGTTGCGCTGATATTCGATCGCGTCATTTGTGGTGTACTCAGCAAGCTGGCTGCTCGTACCCGCTTCAGCCTCGACGATTACCTGATCGAGCACCTGCACCGACCGATATACCTTACGCTACTGCTGGTCGGGCTGGCGTTAGCGGTCAACCTGCTGCAACTCGGCGAGCCCTTCGATGGCATCGTCTTTTCGATTCTGCTGACGATCGGCTATATCATCTGGTCGTTGTTTCTGATTCGTACCACGCGCGCGCTGCTCGGTGCCATTGCGGCCAGTAACCGCGGCCCTTCGGCAATCAACCCCCAGACACTGCCGCTGTTCCAGAATATCGCCCTGATCCTCATTGTAGTGATATCGGTATACGTCATTTTCACCGCCTGGAATATCGACATGACCGCGTGGCTGGCGTCGGCCGGCATCATCGGTATCGCCGTCGGCTTCGCCGCCAAGGATACGCTGGCGAACCTGTTTTCCGGCGTTTTCATCATGGCCGATTCGCCTTACAAGATTGGCGATTTCGTGGTGCTGGACAGCGGCGAAAGAGGCGAAGTCACCCACATCGGCATTCGCAGTACGCGCATGAAAACGCGCGACGACGTCGAAGTGACTGTGCCCAACTCGGTGATGGGCAACACCAAGATCATCAATGAATCGGGTGGCCCGTATCAAAAGTTTCGCATTCGCGTAGCGGTCGGGGTGGCCTACGGCTCGGACATCGATAAAGTCCGGGAGATTCTGATGGACATCGCACTCAATGACGAAGAGGTTTGCGCAGATCCCGAACCACGCGTTCGCTTTCGCCAGTTCGGTGCGTCCAGCCTCGATTTCGAACTGCTGTGCTGGATCGACCAGCCGGTATTACGCGGACGCGTGCTCGACAGCCTCAATTGCAAGGTGTACAAGCGTTTCATCGAAGACAAGATCGAAATCCCCTATTCCAAGCACGATCTCTACATCAAGCAAATGCCCGAATAGGCGTCAGCCTGCAATTATTATCGCCCTGCCCGATGGCCTGGAACCTGCTGGCCTCAATTCCCGGGGCACAGTACTCAATTCGATAAACAGTTTTGACACCACCCGGTCCGGGATGAATTTAGTATTCATACCGCCGAAGTTTAAGGTTATTGAATAAATGTCGTCACTATCGACATACCATGGATCACAGCCGCTTCCTGTTCGCCAACGGGTGCCACGTAGCGGATTGCCGATGCGGCCGAATTTCGATCGACCAGCCTGGCAACAATCCATGCCACCGAGCACTGGGATGCTAAACAGCCGCAATACTGCCAGTCGCAATGTTCCAGAGCACCGTGCACCCGGTAACTGGTTTGCAGGATCCAGTCCCAACCGATCTATCCTATTCTTATCCCTGGCTATCTTACGGGCCCATACATCGCAGCCGAACAGGAGGTGAATTTCTCCTGATCCTTATTGCCAGCGAGCACACGGATCGAAGATCCCGGCGCAGGATCCGATTTGTATCATGCGGTTACAAATTTTCCCCTCCCAGTTGATGCGCGTCATGTTAATTGGGACGCCAGTGGATATGGTTATCGCTATATGCGAAAAAAATTCGGGTTGGCGGCTCGAACTCTCATCAGGGGTGACCAATTGGAAGTATTCAAAGCCGATGTGGCGATCGTGGGTGCCGGAGGTGCCGGGTTGCGGGCAGCGATCGCGGCGGTTGAGGCCGATCCGTCGCTCTCCGTGGCGTTGATCTCGAAAGTCTACCCGATGCGCAGCCATACGGTGGCTGCCGAGGGGGGGGCTGCGGGTGTCGTGCGCGACGACGACAGCCTGGATTACCATTTCCACGACACGGTCGCCGGGGGTGACTGGTTGTGCGACCAGGACGTGGTTGAGTATTTCGTCGCCCACTGCGCTGCCAGCCTGACCCAGCTCGAGCACTGGGGCTGCCCCTGGAGCCGTAAACCGGACGGCCATGTCAATGTGCGGGCTTTCGGCGGCATGAAGGTGGAACGTACCTGGTTCGCCGCCGATCGCAGCGGTTTCCACATGCTGCATACCCTGTTTCAAACCTCGATCAAGTACCCTTCGATCCGCCGTTTCGACGAATACTTCTGTACCGATCTGGTGGTAGAGGACGGCCGCTGCCAGGGCGTGGTCGCTATCGAGGTCGCGACGGGCAGGTTCACGTTTATCCAGGCAAAGGCGGTCATTCTCGCCACCGGCGGCGCCGGCCGGGTCTACCGCGAGAATACCAATGGTGGCATTGTCACCGGCGACGGCATGTCATTGGCCTACCGCCAGGGCGCCCCGTTGCGTGACATGGAATTCATGCAGTTTCACCCAACCTGTATGCCTGGCACCGGGTTGCTGTTTACCGAAGCCTGCCGCGGTGAAGGTGGATTCCTGCTCAACAAGGATGGTTATCGATTCTTGCAGGATTACGGGCTTGGTCCGGCCGAGGAGCAGCCGCGCAACAAGTTCATGGAGTTGGGCCCCCGCGATCGCCTGAGCCAGGCGATCTGGCACGAGGAAAGAAAAGGCAGGACCATCGACACGCCCTACGGCGCGGCGGTGAACCTCGACCTGCGTCATCTCGGGCGAAAAAAACTGCAGGAGCGATTGCCCTTGATCTGCGAGCTGGCGGAAGAATACATGGGCATCGATCCGGCGCAGGAATGCATACCGGTACGCCCCGGCATCCACTACACGATGGGCGGTATCTACGCTAACCTCGAGACCGAAACGCCGTTGCCAGGGCTGTATGCAGCGGGTGAATGCGCCAGCAATGGTATCCATGGTGCCAACCGTCTCGGCTCCAATTCGCTGGTCGACATCATCGTGTTCGGCAAGCTTGCGGGAGAACGGGCGGCAGAGTATGCCCGCGAGGTGCAACACAGCGAACCAACGACGCTGGCTAAACTGGCCGCTGACGCCGAGCAACGGGCGCTGGACGTCGTCAATCGGACTGACGGCAGCGAGAAGCACTCGATACTGCGCCGGGAAATGGGCCAGAGCATGGAGAGCGGCTGCGGTATTTACCGCACCGCCGACGAAATGCAATCCACCTGTGACAAGCTGGCCGAGCTACGCGAGCGCTACGGCAACGTCAATGTAGAGGATAAATCCACTGTCTGGAACAGCGACTGGCTCGGCGCCCTCGAAGTCGGCTACCTGCTGGAAGTGGCCGAAGCAGTCGCCCACTCGGCGCTGAATCGCAAGGAATCGCGCGGCGCCCACCAGCGCCTCGACGGCTTCGAGCAACGTGACGACGCCAATTACCTGAAGCACACGCTGGCTTTCCATACAGCAGACGGTCCACCGCGCATCGAATACCAGGACGTGGTCATCACCCGTTCTCAGCCCGGTACGCGCGCCTATGGCGCGGCCGGTGTGGCCGAGGATGCACAGGCCGCGCAGGAGCCGGCTCATGACTGACGGCAACAAGATAATCGAAATGGAAGTGCTGCGCTATCGGCCCGAGCAGGACCAGGAACCCTTCTACCAGAGTTATGAGGTTCCCTTTCTGGACGACTGGTCGGTGTTACAGGGATTGCAGTACATCAAGGATGACCTCGACGGCACGCTCAGCTTCAGGTGGTCGTGTCGCATGGCGATCTGCGGCAGTTGCGGCATGATGATCAACGGTGTCCCCGGACTGGGCTGCCGAAGCTTCCTACGCAATTACTATCCGGGAAAACTGCGCGTGGCTGCGCTCGAGCACTTCCCGATCGAGCGCGACCTGGTGGTCGTGGTCGACGACTTCATGAACAAGCTGGCGCAGATCAAGCCTTACCTGATCCCAAAGCAGGTGCGGGCGCTTGACCAGGGGGAATACCTGCAGACACCGCGGCAGCTCGAACAATACCGGCAGTTCAGCACTTGCATCAATTGCATGCTGTGTTACGCGGCGTGTCCGCAATACGGCATGAATACAGACTTCACCGGGCCCGGAATCCTGGCGCTGATGCACCGCTACAATGCCGATTCCCGCGACGACGGCCGCGCGCAGCGGATGGAACTCGGTCATGCCGATGCCGGTGTGTGGGGATGCACCGCGGTGGGCTACTGCTCCGAGGTCTGCCCCAAGGACGTCGACCCGGCCCATGCGATCAACCAGAACAAGATGGGTAGCGCGATCGATTATTTTCTCAGATTCGTCAAGCCCCGGGGAGCAAGCCAATGAGTGCGCAAACCGACAAGCGCCATCCTTACCGGCGGCCAATGCGCGGGTGGTGGAAGCGGGACCGGTACTATATCCGCTACCTGGCAATGGAGGCGACCTCGATCCTGATCGCGCTATACGCGCTGATACTGCTGTTCGGGTTGCTGCGCCTGGGACAAGGTGAAGCCGCTTTTAACGGCTGGCTCGAAGCCCTGCGGAGCGCCCCGTCCGTTGCGCTGCACGTCCTGTTGTTGCTGGTATTCGTTTATCACAGCTACAGCTGGTTCAAGGTGATGCCGAAAACCCTGCCGGCCATTTACTGGCGCGGCGCGAAGCTACCCCAGCCGGTGATCACCCGGATCGGTGTCTGTGCCGCGGTGATCGTCAACCTGCTGGTCATTATCCTGCTCACCGGATTGCAGCCATGAAACGCTCCAACGAGCCAGTATTTTGGGCACTGTTCGGCGCGGGCGGCATGCTATCGGCGCTGACCGGAGTCGCACTGGTGTTTGTCACCGGTATCGGCGTGCCCCTGGCTTTACTGCTTTCCCCGGAACTGATGAGCTACGTGAACATGCTGGCGTTCGCTCAGCACTGGCTCGGCAAGCTTGTCATCTTCGCCGTTATTGCGCTGTTCCTGTGGCACGCGACTCTGCGAATTCTGCTGCTACTGCACGATTTTGGGATTCGCGCCGGACCGGCGAGTGCGCTCATCGGCAACGGGCTGGCCCTGTTGTGCACGCTGGCGGCGGCTTACCTGCTACTCGCACTGGGATTCTGAAAAGCCCACCAAAAACGGCGGCCTGCTGCCGAAGATAAGCGCCAATGCCGACAGCAAACCTGGCCCTCATGCAGGGGCGTAACGATACACTGGCGAACTGTTCTAACCTGGAAGGCCTGGCACCGCCGTTAACTGGTGTCGTAACACCCAAGCCATCTAAAGTGGGAGAATTGAATTTCTCTCGATGATGAATTGATTCACAACCATCGACCTGACAAATTGATACCGATCGTATTCCCACCAGCCTGGCGTTGCAGTTGGGTCGAACATCGTCCCTGATATAGATCGTTGATGCGTATACCCTCCCTGTATCAGACGCCCATGGGTCGAGTCCAGGTTGTGGGAATCGGCCAAAAACCACCGTTGAGTTAATACGGAGAGAATGACAGGATAGGTTGATGGGCGGCAATCAACGAAATCTCCTGAGGCAGGTATTTGGTATTCCTCAAACCCGCAAAGGTAGGCTCAGCTTCTATTTGTGCATTGCATTCTTCTTGCTATTTGGGATCTGGTTATCTTTTATTGAACTCCGTTTTAGAGGATTCATTCCCGACCGGACCTGGGTTATGCATAATGATGATTTTTTCTTTCCCAACCCCATCAATTACGTCTTGATGGCAGGTGCTGCCTCAGCAATTGCTGGCGCATTCGTTGGTGGGTTCTCCTTGATCTTTGTCCGTGAGCGATCAATTTTGACTGTCGTGAGCTGCATCGTTGGTGTGTTCGTGCTTTATTGGTCTTTAGCTGAAATGATTGGTCATTGATAATCTGCTAAGGATCGCTTATCGGCGTTGAGGTATCGAGTTTAACGGCCTGTTTTCTCCAAAGCCGACGCCCATATAAGCCTGGTAGGTGCTCGAAACGCCCACTAGCCGTCACCCCCCCCCGAAATCGGGGATCTCCAACGGCATGTTGTAAGATTCCCGCTTATACGGGAATCGGCCAGCAACGGATACTGGTAATTATTCGTCCACGACAAATTTTTTACACTCAAATTTACAGGTGATCTGACCCCTGCTATTACGCCCAGGTAATGGCCAGGGTCATTTGGAAAGCGTGTGTCGCTGGCGGATTGCCTGGCGGATTGACAGAGACTTTGCAACGGAGCGGGGTGAGCGCCATCTGATCAAATGTAGCCAGGGGTGTTGCCAATCAGCCTGCCGTTTTTTTCTGTGACAGCTGGCGCCGACGTTCTTTCATCCAGGCTTCGCCCTCTTCGGTACCGTTGTGGTAGGTATCCAACCACTGATCCCACGGAGTTTCGAAGGTGCCGTAGTTGCAGTCGCAAAAGCGATGATGGAGTTGGTGAAAAAAATCGCCAAGGCGGAATTTCATCCGTCCGCCCAGGCACAGGTGTTCATAGCCAGAATGTGAGGTCGCCGCCGAGATAACGTGGAATTGCAGGAGGAAGATGGCGTGCAGCGGATGTGACGGCACCAGCAGCAATACGAATACGCTGCTCAACCAGACCAGGTGCTCGACCGGGTGCATGGCGGCGCCCGACCAGGGGCCGGTGTTGGAATTCTTGTGATGCCAGCTGTGTACGGCGGCATACAGCCGCGGGGTATGTAACAGACGATGCTGCAGGTAAAAATGCAACCCGGCCCACCAGGGTATCAGGAATATTAAAGCGATAAACCATGCCGGGTGCGCGCCGAACGATATCATCGGCGCGTACCCGTTGGCATAGGCATACATCATCAATGCTTCGTAAGCACTCCAGATGCCTACCGCGCTGACCAGGGTCCAGAACATGTTATCGCGTACCTGGTCATTGAAATGAAACAGGCGGGAATTGCGCATCAATGGACGTGTATCGTAACGCTCTTCGTCCTGTTGCCGGCGCAGGCTGTAGAAGTATAAGTGCAATCCACCGGCAACGACGAGCATGGTGAGCAGGTTGCGAGCCCAGATCTGCGCGATCCAGTCCAGGCTGAACTCGCGGCAATCCTGCAGTTCAGGCACGAATACAAACCAGGTAATGATGGCAAATCCGAGTATCAGCATGCGAACGCCGATCGGGCTCCAGCTCGCCAGGATGTAGCGCAACATTGGTCCCGGTTTTGGCGGCCAGCGATAGAACGGGGCTAACTGGTCATCCAGGTTCGGACGAAAATTCCACTTGCGTCGGGAAGCGGCGTGATTCTGCGTCGTCATCAAGGATTCTCCTGGCGTGGCGGGAGCAGGGATCTTACCGCCGTTTGTTGCGCAAATACTGGCACATCGTTAAGCTGGCATCAAATCCCAAATTGCCATTAACCGGATAGCTTTTTTGCATGACTTCGCGTTTCAAGTACATTTCTGGATCGTTAAATGCACTGCTGGTGCTGGAAGCAGTGGTACGCAATCGGGGATTTACCCGGGCTGCTGCAGAATTGCACCTCTCCCAGCCCACGATTAGCCGACATATAGCAACGCTGGAGAATCGCCTGCAGCGGCCGCTATTCGCTCGCAATGGCAACCAGGTCTTGCCCAGCGCTGAAGCCGAGCGTCTAGCTTCAGCAGTTTCGCTTGGCTTTGGGCATGCGGAAAGTGCATGGGAAGAAGTCCTGGCTGAAAGCGATGATGACCCGCTGACGCTGGCCTGTTCCTTCGGCTTTGCGGAAAACTGGTTGATGCCTCGCTATGGCAGTCTGAAATCGGCCCTCGGCAATATTCGTCTGCGAATCGCCACCTTCGACAAGCTGGATTTCCTCGACATGTCGCGTATCGATATCGCCGTGGTCTGGAATACACGGATTACCCCGGAAAGACCCTGTTTCCCGTTATTCACCGAACAGGCATTTCCGATCTGCAGTCCCGCCTACCTGAGCCGTTTCCCGCAACTGGACGGTGATATAGAAGCGCTGGGAAGTGCGCAGCTGATCCATTTCGACGTGGGTGATAGCGGCTTTCTCAACTGGCGCCTGTGGTTTGCCGCACAGGGGGTCGACTATCGAATCCCCGACGACACTCACCTCTACGACACTCTGCCATTCGCAACGCAGGCGATACTGGACGGTGAGGGTGTCGGTATTGGCTGGCAATACCTGGCGGATCAAATGCTAGAGGATGGGCGGGTGGTGCAAATTGGCCCAGCTGTTGCCAACCGCAAGGCCGCCTACTATCTCCAATACCGCGAGAACGGCACCAACGAGGCAGCTGTTAAAACCGTCGCCGACTGGTTCATGCAGGCTATCCGCGCATAGCTGGATCCGATGCCGCGTCTGCATAGCTTGCCAGATCTTATCCAGGGGAAGTGTGTGATCAGATGGACGCTCCAGTGAAATCGGCGTCGCAATGCGCCAAACTGATAGAGCAACAAACCCGTTTCAGTTAACCATCCGGAGCGTCCATCATGAGTGAGCATAATTTAATTTCAGTGGATTTAGCAAAAAATGTCTTCCAGCTTTGTGCGATGACCGATCGCATGAATATTGTTTTTAACCGCCAACTCAAACGCAAAGACCTGGCCAGGTTTATGGCCACTCAAAAACCCGTTGAAGTCGTCATGGAGGCTTGTTACTCCAGCCATTACTGGGGACGCTGCTTTGCAGCGATGGGTCATCAGGTCAGATTGTTACCCGCACAGCATGTCGAAATAGCCATGGTCCCACTGGGTCGGATGGGAGGTCCAGGCACCTTCGAGTCCGCTGGTGACCGCATCACGGCCAACGCCCCGGCCAGTCTTGTTGATCCAGCCCAGGCCCTGTTCTTCAACGCCGGCTCC
>JAJDOF010000072.1 GCA_022340305.1 Gammaproteobacteria bacterium | reverse complement strand
TTATGTGTTGGATTGATATCTTTTCAGATTTAAGAAATCTACGAATGGAACATAGTCCTTATCAGAAAATAGAAGCCGTATTTTATTTTCGAGACAAAACGTAGCGATAATCAGATCTATCGTCTTTCTAATAGTAATTCCCTTCTTTCTTAGAAAACGATAGTTATAAGCGCACTTGTCAACCATATGGGTACCAAATAATTCATACTGATCCAAGGTGGCCAGTGTTCTTTTTGCCCTGTTAAACTCCTTGTCGTTTCGAAAGCCTGGATCAACCGGGACAGACACGGATCAGCCTGGATCAACCGGGACAGACACGGATCAACCGGGACAGGATCAACCGGGGGATCAACCGGGACAGACACTTAATTATTCTTAATTATTGACTTCTATCGATCCCAAGGCGTAGGATTTAGTAATTCTCAGACAAACGGATTTGACTGATGACCCGTCCCAGGAAGGCATTGATTTCCCTCACTGAAACTCCGTATTACCACATAACCTCGCGCTGCGTCCGGCGTGCTTTTCTCTGCGGTGTGGACCACTACTCAGGCCAGGATTATGAACACCGGCGGCAGTGGGTCGTTGACCGTATTCGCCTGCTTTCGTCATTGTTTGCCATCGATGTGTGCGCCTATGCCGTGATGAGTAATCACTATCACCTGGTGCTCAATCTTTGCCCCGAGCAATTGAATGATCAGTCCGATGAACAGATCATGGACCGCTGGTGTGCTTTGTTTAAAGGCCCGCTGTTAATTCAGCGCTACCGACAGGGCGATGTGCTCAGCGCTCCCGAGCGCTCTTCCGTAGCGGATATTGTTAACGTCTGGCGAGTGAAACTTTCCTGCATTAGCTGGTTTATGCGATGCCTGAATCAGCCCATAGCGCGCCAGGCGAATCTCGAAGACAAGTGCACCGGCAAGTTCTGGGAATCCAGATTTACCTCACAGGCACTCAAAACGGAGGAGGCACTGCTGTCTTGCATGGCCTATGTGGATCTCAATCCAGTCCGCGCAAATATAGCAACCAGCCCGGAGACTTCGGACTATACCAGTATTCAAGAGCGTATCTCGCCAGCATTTGTGCTGAAACCAGCGATAGAGAATCAACTTCACAGCGGTGATTTGCTGGAATTCAAGACACCGCTAAAGCCGCTGTTACATTTTTCGGATGGTCGGGTGAATCAATCCCAGACTGGCATTCTCTTTGCCTATCAGGACTACCTGGCGTTGGTCGACTGGACCGGCCGAATCATTCGAAACGATAAACGCGGGTACATTGATCAAGGGTTACCACCCATCCTGATTCGACTGCAAATCTCTCCCGACCAATGGCGTCTCAATACGACCCAGTTTGAAGCCATTCACGCCAGGCGATTCAATCGACTCACACCGACTATCGATACCGGGTAGATCCGCGTAGCAAATACATTGCAGCTGAATGATCGTCCCACAAGGGGTTACGGGCAGGTATTGCCGTAATCCAGCGGCATGCGGCATCCGGTGAATACTCGACCATGGAAGACCTCATCCCGGCTCCTTATGCTCCATATAGCCGTTTATATTAGAAGAGCCACTGAGGTTAGGATCCGGTCAGACATGGGTGTGTGTCCCGCATCGCTTTCGTCCCGCACTTTACCGCACGGGGTGTGTGTCCCGCATCGCTGCGTGTCCCGCATCGCTGCCGCCCCGCATCGCTGTTCCGTTTGGTTCGGGGTGTGTGTCCCGCATCGCTGTTTAGTTAATTTGCCATTATGGTTGTATGATCATCAGTCTTTTTGATTGAGCGTGACTTCAAGTGGACAACTCTGAGCAAGATAGCATTCAGACCCGCTACGAGAATCTCAGGTTGCGTAGTATGGCCTTGATATCGCGCCTCCTGTCGTGGACCCTCAGGCAGCGTCATTTCCGTGCATTGCTGGTTTTTTTCCTTGTACTGCTGGGCCTGGTGACCAGCTTTTCCATTATCTTTCAGATCCTGATGGCCTATGAAGGACAGCAGCATTCCTGGGTTAGTGGCCTCTACTGGACGATGTCGACGATGTCGACGCTGGGATACGGTGATATTACTTTTACCTCGGACCTGGGTCGACTGTTCTCTGTCCTGGTGCTGCTGTCGGGCATGATATTCTTTTTGACACTGCTGCCGTTCACATTTATCGAGCTTTTCTACGAGCCGTGGATCGAATCACGCGCGGCTAACCTCGTGCCGCGCAACGTACCTGCCGATATGCAGGGACACGTCATTCTTACGTTTTACGATCTGGTCGCCAGTGCCCTGATCGATAAACTGACGCACTTCAACTATCCCTACGTAGTGATCCTGCCTGAACTCGGGGAAGTCGCAAGCCTCGGAGAAAAAGGTATTCGGGTGATTTACGGTGAATTGAACGACCCCGAAACCTATCGACGTGCACGCGTGGAACGAGCGGTGATGGTGGCCACGACTCGTCCTGATGTCGTCAACACATCGGTAGCGTTCACGGTCCGCGGTATTACCGACAAAACTCGAATCATCGCCACCGCGCGTGAGGCTGCGTCGCATGAGATATTGAAACTGGCGGGCTGTAACCGCGTGCTGGATCTCAGTTGGCTGATGGCGGAGGCGCTCGCTCGCAGAGCCATCGGTGGCGATCAGTTCACTCACGTGGTCGGCCAGATTGACGATCTTATCATTGCAGAAGTCGTCGCAAGCCGCACCACGCTGGTGGGGAAAAATTATTTGCGGGCGCAAACCGAGACTAGCGTCAATATTGTTGGATTCTGGGAGCGTGGAAACTTTGAAATCGGTCAACCGGACAGCATTATCGAAGCGAACACCGTGCTGGTGCTGGCAGGATCCAGGCAGCAGCTAAAAGAGTTTGATGCACTTTACCAGGTCGAGGCGGCGCCAGCTCCATTCAGGCCTGTTGTTATCATAGGTGGTGGTCGGGTCGGTCGTGCCACTGCCGCGGCGCTGAAGCGACGCGGTATCGAGTATCGCATCGTCGAGCAACTCGAGGAGCGGATACCGAATGCGGAAAATTACGTGCATGGCTCGGGCGCAGATAAATCAGTGTTGCAGCGGGCAGGAATCGAAGAGGCACCGACGGTCATCATTACCACTCGCGATGACGAGACGAACATATATCTCACCATTTTTTGCCGCCTGTTGCGCCCCGACATTCAGATTATCAGTCGTTCGAGCCTGGAACGAAATGTTTCGGTCCTGAATAGAGCCGGATCCGATATCGTGATGTCTTATGCCTCCATGGGTTCCAATGCCTTGTTTAACCTGTTGCAGCGTAGCGATTTGTTGATGATCGCCGAAGGTCTCGATGTATTTAAAGTGCCGGTTCCCAGGGAACTGGCCGGCAAGCGCCTGACCGAGTTAAATCTACGTCAACTCACTAATTGCAGCATAATTGGTATCGATTTCGACGACAGCACCATGACTAATCCCGGTCCCGATTTTGAGCTGCCGGCAGCGGGTGAGATAGTGTTGATCGGTACACCAGCCGGGGAAGCGGAGTTTCTCCGGTTGTTTTCGACAGAGTAACGGGTTTGCCTGTGGAATGGCGGAGTATCTTTTAGCCTCAGCCAGGACAACGAGATGTTTTCGATGCTTTCACCTGACTGCGGAGCCTGAAGGAAGGTTGATTACTGGATACACTCATCGTAGAGTTGTCGATAATCAACGCTACATTGATTGACATCATTCCACCACCCTATAGAGACGATTATGAAATGTCCAAAGTGTTCCTCAAAGTTCGAAACAGTGTCATTCGGTGAGATTGAATTCGAGCGCTGCCTGGGCTGCCAGGGACTCTGGTTCGATATGCTTGAGAAGGAAGACCTGATAAAAATCAAAGGTTCCGAAGCGATTGATATCGGCGACGAACAGGTCGGCGAGGAATATGACAGCCTGCAGAATATCAAATGCCCTCAATGCACCGTCAAGATGTTGCCGATGGTGGATAAGGACCAGGTGCACATCAAGTATGAATCCTGTCCGATCTGCTATGGGACCTTCTTCGATGCGGGTGAGTTTCGCGATCTCAAGGAACACACGGTGCTGGAGCGGTTTATTGAAATGCTGGGGACTCTGAGGACAAATCTCCATACCTGAATGGCGTCATCCACGCGGAACACACTCGACGATATTGCAAAAACCTTATACACCGTCGCCGAGCGAGGCCAAATAGGGACTTTCATACTGTAGTTTGCCAGCACCATCGTGTAACAGTTATTTTACCAGCTGACAAACCCAGTCCATAAAAAAACGCGCTTCCGGTTTTTCGGCAGCCTGTTCCTGCAGGCAACAAAAGTAGCCGCGCCTGGTTTCCAGGCGCAATGACGATGCCCTCTGCAAACGCCCGCTAGCGATGTAGTCATCCAGCAGAAAATCCCCGCCGATGCCGTCACCGTTTAATATCGCCTGCAAACAAACAATGTAGCTGTTAAAGCTCTGTCCACTGCGCCGCTCTGGCGTTGCCAGTCCTTTGCTGCCCAACAGTCTGTTCCAGTCATCGACGTGCAGGGCTTCATTGTAATTTTATCCACGGGGAGCGGTTTTTTAGTGGATAGATATGAAAGCGCACAAACAGTAATCATCGATTCGAGGAAAATGGCCCGAAGCTCGACACCGGGCAAGGGAGGTTCGCCAAAATAATCGATATATCGGTATCCGCCGGCTCATAATTAGAAGTCGAATCGCGCGTGCGCAACTGTAATTCTATGTCGGGGTAGCGCTGATAAAATTCAGGCAGTCTGGCGAGCAACCGGCAACTGGCGAAGCCGATGGACGTTTCCACTTTCAGCAAACCGTGCTCCGATTGTCGCCGAACGCGTTCGAACGCCTGGCGGATTTCATTCAATCCGGCACTGACGGCAGCAAATAACTCCTGCCCCTGGGCGGTGAGTGCAAGCCGGGGTTTACTGCGGACGAATAACAGCACCCCGAGAATACGCTCAAGCTCCGCCACCTGGCGACTCACCGCGGGCGGGTGTACATTTAAATCTTTTGCCGCACGTGCAAAGCTCAGATGGCGAGCGGCAACTTCGAACGATTTGATTGCATTCAGTGGGAGGGGCATACGATAGTTCATTAAATGAAAGATTCGATTTCGAAATACAGCGGGTTTACAGGGTCTGGTCGATATTTGATAATTCTTCAAAATAATTATCCGAAGCAAGTGGGGCCCGGTGCGAAGCGAATACGATTATGTCATAGCCGGCGGCGGTTCCGCCGGCTGTGCGCTGGCGGCGCGGCTGGCCGAGGATCCGTCGGTTCAGGTGTGCCTGGTCGAGGCCGGTGGCAATGGACGAAATCTGTTTATCCGTATGCCTGCCGGCAATGGCTTTATCTTCGGCAACCCCAAACTCGACTGGGGATTCGAATCCGTACCGCAGGCAGCGCTGAATGGCCGACGCATTTACTTCCCGCGCGGCAAAGCACTGGGTGGATCGTCGATCATGAACGGCATGATTTACATGCGCGGGGTTCCACAGGACTATGATGGCTGGCGCGACAGTGGACTTTGCGGCTGGGGGTTCGCCGACCTGTTGCCGTATTTTCGACGCTCGCAGGGGGCCGTCAACCGAGGTAATCCCTGGCATGGCGTAAACGGCCCGCTGAAGACCGAGCTTTCGGCAAATTTCGGCATCCTCGAAGCTGCCTACATCGCGGCCGCGATCGCTTCCGGTCACAAACCGCTGGATGATTTCAACGGGCCGGAGCGCACCGGCGTCGCGCGTTCCGACAGCACCGTGTACAAGGGTGTACGGCAATCATCGGCTATCGCCTATTTACCCAAACCGCCGGCAAACCTGACGATCCTGACCGGTCGCCACATTGCCCGGCTGAGCCTCGAGGGCCACCGGGTGCTGGGCGTCGTGACTGTTTCCGGGGAACAAATTCGCGCCCGCCGCGAAGTCGTGCTTTGCCAGGGCGCCTTCGGCACTCCGCAGACCCTGATGTTGTCGGGGATTGGCCCGGCCGATCACCTGGCATCGCATGGCATCAAGCCCGTGGTTGATCTTCCCGGCGTCGGCGCGAACCTCGCCGACCATGTGGACGTGTCGATGCAATATGGATCTGACCGCATGGACCTGAGCCTGGCCCGCCACCAGCGCCTCGACCGGGCGGTATCATTGATGACCCGCTGGCTGTTGAACGGCAAGGGACCGGGCAGCGGGGCCTTTTTCTCGGCCGTCCTGTTCCATGCCTTCGAGCCTCCGGCACCGCCTGAGCTCGAAGTGTTCATGACACCAATGACAGTCGACGAAAACCTGACCAGCGGCGTGGATGAAAAGACCCCGATCTTGCAGCGCCTGGGCCGCAAATTGCTGGTGCGAGGGCGTAAGGTCGCGCGTGCCGGTGTGCAGATCGACATTAACCTGGAACGCCCAAAATCGCTCGGTAGCGTGCGCCTGGCCAGCGCCAACCCGCACGACCACCCGTTGATCGACCCTAATTATTTTTCTGCTCCGCAGGACCTGGATGAATTACTGCGCGGCGTCAAAGTGATGCGAGAAGTAATGGCACAACCACAAATTGGGCAATACCTGAACGGTGAGCTGGGTGCATGGAAGAATGCCGACAGTGATGCGGAAATCATTGAGGCTATCCGTGCCACGGCCTATACCGGGCATCACCACTCATCGACGGCGCGCATGGGTGGCGAAAATGATCCCTGGGCGGTGCTGGATCAACAGCTGCGCGTGACGGGTGTCGAGAACCTGCGGGTTTGCGATGCTTCCGCAATGCCGACGCAAATTACCGGCAACCCGAACGCAACCGTAATAGCCATGGCGGAAAAGGCAGCTGATATGATACTGCAACGCCAGCCCTTGCCAGCTGAATATCCACAGGGTTTGGCATGAGCGCCCGGACCTGTCATCGCCATGCTGCCGATACGCCAGGTTTCGACGATCTGCAAACCTGGTTGTGCGCCGTGTTCGACGCTGACCGAGTCCAGGCGTCATTTATCGACAGAGAGATTGGTTGCCATGAAAACTTTCCAGTATTTTGTTGACAATACCTGGCATGAGCCTGCTTCAGGCCAGTATTTCGACAGCGAAAATCCTGCTAATGGTGAAGTCTGGGCGCAAGTTCCAGACTGTAACCTGGCCGATGTGAAACGTGCCGTAGCAGCGGCCAAAGCAGCGTTTTACGAAGGCCCCTGGGGTATGATGATGCCCGCCGAGCGTGGCCGCGTGTTGCGCCGCATGGGTGATGTCATTTCCAGGCACGCGGACCGGCTCGGTGAAATTGAAACCCGTGACAATGGCAAGCTGGTGAAAAATATCACGCCTTCGCTCAAGCCGGATGCCTGGCAGGTCGACAGCTTTCATTACTACGCCGGCATGTGCGATAAATTCGAAGGCCGACTCCTGCCGTCCGAAGTGCCGGACATGCACAACTACCTGAAATGGGAACCATTCGGCGTTTGCGCACTGATATTGCCGTGGAACTCCCCCATCGGCACGCTGATCTGGAAGCTGGCGCCCTGTCTTGCCGCGGGTAACACGGTGGTCATCAAGCCCTCGGAACAGGCTTCCTGTTCCTCTTTCGAATTAATGGAAGTGTTGCTGGAAGCAGGTTTACCGCCTGGTGTACTCAACGTGGTCAGTGGCTTCGGGGCGACCACCGGCGAGCCGTTGATCGACCATGCGGATGTACGCATGGTCTCCTTCACCGGTGGTACCGCTGGTGGCCGCGCGGCCGCGACTGTCGCGGCGCGCCAGGTTAAACCCATCATTATGGAGCTGGGTGGCAAGTCACCCCAGATCGTTCTGCCAGACGCCGATCTCGAACTCGCGGTTAACGGCGTTGCCGCCGGAATCTTCCCGGCAACCGGGCAGAGCTGTATCTCGGGCTCACGATTGCTGGTACATCGTTCCTTAATCGGTGAGTTCAGCGAGCGCCTGGTAGAGGTGGCCAGCAAAGCCCGCGTAGGCGATCCCACCGATCCCGCAACACAAATCGGCCCGATCGCCAATCGCCCACACTATGACAGCGTACTGGCACGTATTACCGCTGCCGAGAAAGCCGGGCATCAATTGCTGCTGGACGGGCGCAGTGCCTGCCGCGGCCAGGGCTATTATATTGGCCCGACTATTTTCGCCAACGTACCCAACGCTGCCGATCTGGCGCAAAACGAGACCTTCGGCCCGGTGGTCTCAACCGAGGCCTGGGACCATGAAGAAGAGGTTATCCGCATCGCCAATGACACCCCCTACGGCCTGGCGGCCGGTATCTGGTCGCGCGATGTTACCCGCGCCATGCGTGTTGCCGATCGTATCGAGGCGGGTACGATATACATCAATAATTATTTCAATGCAGCGACCCAGTCCCCGGTTGGAGGCTTCAAGCAGTCCGGCTACGGTCGTGAAAACGGTTTCGAAGGTATGCGTTGTTATCTGCAGACCAAGTCGGTGTGGCTCGCAACCAAGCCGACGCAACCCGATCCTTTCGCCGCTTAATGGCGCACAGTTGCAGGGGCTTTGGCTATGAAACTGAGTAAAGTACAGATCGAAAGTTATCGCCAGCAGGGGTTCCTGTTGCTTGAGAATGTCGTCGGCGTTGACCTGCTCGTCGAGTTGCGCGCGGCAATTGCTCGTTTTGTCGAGCAGTCACGCCAGGTTGCGGCGAGCAACAAGGTTTATGATCTCGATCCTAGCCACAGCGCCGCGCTGCCGCGGGTGCGCCGCCTGAAGGATCCGCATCTGCGCGACGAGGTGTTCCAGCGGCTGGCGTCAAGCGATACCATCGTCGACCCGGTATGCCAGTTGCTCGGTGGTACGGTGCGCTTTGACCATTCCAAGCTCAATTTCAAGCATCCTCACAGCGCCGCCGAGATCGCCTGGCACCAGGACTGGGCATTCTACCCGCATACCAACGACGATATTCTCGCGGTCGGTGTCATGATCGAGGATTGCAGGCTGGAAAGTGGGCCGTTACGCGTGATTCCCGGATCACATCGTGGTCCGGTTTACGATCATCACCATAACGGCACTTTTACCGGTGCTATTGCAGAGGGTGACCTGGGGAACTTGCCCGACAGCGCAATCGACCTGGTCGCGCCCGCGGGATCGATCAGCATCCATCACGTACGTACGCTGCACGCGTCCACCAATTGCAGCGCCGATACCACGCGCCCGTTGCTGCTGTTCAGCTATGCGGCAGTCGATGCGTTTCCGGTGTTTGCTGCCTACGACCTGGACGAATACGATGCGCGCATACTGCGTGGCCAGGCCGTGCGTCAGGGGCGCATGGAAGCACTGCCGATCCGCCTGCACCTGCCGCAGAAACCAGGTGCCGATTCTATCTACGACAACCAGGCGGTGCGAAAAAATGGCGGGTGAAGCTGCGCCTGCCATTCAACTCGCTGTCGAGGTGAATCATGCCTGATCCCAGCGCCACAGCCGGGCACAAATACGAGCCTGAAATCATCAGGGTACCGGCGCTCTATGCCTGGCCACCGCGGCCGCTCAAAGCCCTGCGCTACCTGCTGATCGATTTACTCTATCCCTGGGGTTTCGTTTACCTTGCGTTGGCGTATCCGACCTGGCGCTACCTCACCCCTGCACTCGAGACCATGGCTCATTTCGAGCCTGGCTGGATGGCGTTGTTATGGCTGCGCAACTGTGCTTTCCTGTTGCTTTTCGCAGGCGGGCTGCACTGCTACCTGCACCGGCGGCGGGCGCAGGGCGACGCCTATCGGCTCAACCGCAAGAAGCTGTCTGCCGACAACAAGCTGTTCCTGTGGCAGGACCAGGTCAAGGACAACATGTTCTGGAGCATCGCGTCTGGAGTGACCATCTGGACCGGGTTCGAGGCCATCAGCTACTGGGTTTACGCGAGCGGCCGATTACCGCTCATCGACAATCCATGGTATTTCGTTGCCTGCATTTACCTGCTGTTTCTATGGTCGACCGCGAATTTTTACGCAGTACATCGAGTGCTCCATTTCCGCTCGATCTATCAACGGGTACACGAATTGCATCACCGCAACGTCGATATCGGGCCGTGGAGCGGCATATCGATGCACCCACTCGAACACCTGTTTTACTTTTCGCCATTCGTGCTCTGGTGGTTCGTGCCGGTACACCCGGTTATCATTATCCTTACCGGTTTTTACCAGGCACTGAACCCGTCGCTGTCGCATTCGGGTTTCGATTACCTGAGTCTCGGTAAGTTACGCCTGAAGACCGGCGACTGGTACCATCAGCTGCATCACCAGTATTTCAACTTGAACTACGGTAATACGCCGACGCCTTTCGACAAGATTTTTGGCAGTTGGCACGATGGCAGTCAGGAATCGCTGCAGGCGCAAAAACAACGTTGGCGCGTACGTCGTCGGCAAACGGGCTGATAAGCGCTGCCGGGCGTTACCCTGCAGGAAATAGGATCATGAGTGAAATTGATGTACCGGGTAAACGAAGGCGACGGCGGCCAGGGTCTGCACAGCTGCAATCTCGAGCTGCCCACCCATCCATGAGTGGCGCTGTCGGCGGGCGTTATCGGCCCCTGAATGCCGATGATCTACCCGTAATCGATCGGGCGGTTCGCTCGATTCTGTCCGACGTGGGTATCGCCGAGGCAGCAGAAATTGTCATCGATCATGTTACCCGTGCAGGGGGCCGTCTCGACGCTGATGGACGCCTGCATTTTTCTGCCGAGTTGATTGATCAGGCATTAAACGGTTTGCCACGCGATTTCGCGCTCTGCGGGCAACACCCGGACTACGATATGCAACTTGGCGTGGCGCGAGTACACGCGGGTTCGGGTGGCGCCGCGCCGCTGATACTCGATCTAGACAGCGGCCGCTATCGCGAGTCGACACTGCGCGACCTGTACGATGCCGCACGCCTGGTCGACAGCCTCGACAATATCCATTTCTTCAGCCGTTCGATGGTTGCGCGCGACATGCCCGATAACCGAAGCCTCGATATCAATACCGCCTATGCCTGCCTGGCGGGAACCCGCAAGCATGTTTTTGCCGCCGCGACAGATGCCGCCCATGTCGAGGAAATCGCCACCATGTGTTACGCGATCGCCGGTTCACGCGAAGCCTTCCTGGCTCGTCCGTTTCTGTCGCTGAATTGCAACATGTCGGTACCACCGCTGCGCTTTGACGCCGAATCCTGCAACGTTGCTGCCGAAGCCGTGCGTTGCGGAATTCCACTGCATTGCAACACCTTCGGCCAGATGGGCGCGTCGAGCCCGGTGACCATGGCCGGGACGATAGCACAGACCTTTGCCGAGACACTTGCCGGCATGATATTCGCCTGGTTACTGGACCCCGGAGCAAAGTTGATCCTCGGTACGCGGCCGATGCTGACCGATCTGCGTACCGGTGCAATGAGTGGCGGGAGTGCCGAGGGCGCAATCGCGACGGCGGCCAGCGTGCAGCTGGCAAACTACTACAGGTTACCCAATTCGGTCATAGCCGGTGCCACCGACAGCAAGATAGCCGACGCGCAAAGCGGTTATGAAAAAAGCCTGAGCGTGACCCTCGCAGCCCAGGCCGGCTGTAACCTGATCACCCAGGCCAGCGGCATGCAGGCCAGCCTGATGGGCTGTGCACTGGAAAGTTACGTCATCGATAACGATATGCTGGGTATCATCATGAAGTCGCTGGCGATGATCGAGGTCAGCGAGGAAACCCTGGCATTGAAGGCGATCGACGAGGTGGCGCATGGTGAAGGCCATTTCCTCGGACGGGTCGAGACACTGGAACGCATGCAGAGTGATTTCGTCTATCCCGAAATTGGTGATCGCCGTAGCATCGACGACTGGGAAGCGGACGGCGCCCGTGATATTCGCAGCGTGGCGCTCGAGCGTACGCGGCAGATACTGCAAAAACATTATCCGCAGCATCTATCCGCTGAACTGGATCGGGCCTTGCGGGAAAGCTTTGATATTCGCCTGCCGCGCTCAGCCATGGTGGCGTCGTAAGCAATGCTGCCAATCATTTAAATGGAGCGTAGCAATGAAGAGAATCTATGATTTCAGCCGCAGTCCATCGGCGCGAAACTACACCGTCGCAGATTTACAGGCTTTGAAAGGCTCGAATAAAAAACTCAGTATGAGTAATCCGAAAGATGCCATCGAGCTCCAGGCCTGTATTGACGCCGGGATCGATCTACTGGTGGTTTGGGACAGCCAGATAGAAAAGCTGCGGCGCGTGGCCCCACATCACTTTATGGGTGTCGGTAGCACCTGGTCACAATTCGGCAGGCGCGAAGAAATTCTGGACCATGCCTTTGAGATGATGCGCAAGGGCGGCGATATGTATTACACGCTGCGCTCCTTTGAAGTGATGGAAATGTTGGCGAAGGAGGGCATCCCGGTGCAAAGCCATATCGGCCTGGTACCGACATTCAGTCATTGGTGTGGAGGATTGCGTGGCTGGGGCCGAAACGCGGATGAAGCCATGGAAATCTACCGTACCCTGAAGCGCATGGAAGACGCTGGTGTGTTTGCCGTCGAGGCCGAGTGTATCGCCGAGGAAGTGCTCGAAGCCGTCAACCAAAAGACCTCGATTGTGACTTTCTCCCTCGGCTCGGGTATGGCCGGTGATGTCATCATGTCATTCGTGGCGGATATCTGTGGTGAGGCCAGCGAGGAAGAAAAACCGCCGAAGCATGCCCATGCTTTCGGTAACCTGGCGCGCTTACATAAGCAGATGTATGCAGAACGCGTCACCGCGCTAAGCGAATTTCACAGTGAGGTCATGCAGAATAAATTTCCCTATGCGGAGACCAATATTTCCATGCACCCGAATGAAAAGGAAAAATTCCTGGAAGCTTTGGACAGGGCATGAGCAAAAGCATAACAGGGCCCGGTATCGATTTAAGCCGTTGCAAACGGCAAACGATATTCACAGCTTCGATACTCGTTGAATCTTCAGGAATTCGCCAGATCTTAAGCCGATTGAGCCGTGCTGGTCTTTCCCCCTAAGGGCGTTGCTGCTGCGTCACAAGCGGTAGAAAGAAGGCGCTGATAAAACGGTGCGCTTGCTGCAAGGTGAAGAGCTCGCGCTGTGAAGGCCGCTCAGCCTGCCATTCACAGGCCAGCGATTTGTTGCCGATGAACAGCATCTCTGTACACAGCGACGCTGCGCAGCACTGGTTGCTGTCTGCTGCAGACCAGTCGATTGCCGCGATGACAGTGCGAGCGGTCTCGAATTCATCTCCATTATGCTGGATGCTGATGGCCTCTCCGCTGGCGCGGCAGGTTGCATCGATGCGTGTAGGCAAGCTGAACATCGCGCCGATGGCCAGCGCATCGAATGCGCAAACCGCCTCTGCCTGGCCATAAACAGAAGTGACACGGTAGCCCCGAGCTTCGGCAGAAAACGGATAGGCGGCGACAATACGGCCAGCATCCAGCTCAATGAGTCCGGCAGTTGCCAGCGGTTGCACTGTTGCAGACCATTCTAGATCACCCGCTATGTCGCCACTGGCTGGAGCGCATCCCTCCTCGAGAAAAAAACGCAGGATAAGCAGGTGCGCCCGGCGCAGCGGTTCGCAAAGCTGAATTTGCCCAGCCTCCAGTGGCAGGATTGCGCGCAGTCGTTTCAACGCTATTTCGATATCAGGCACAGCTTTTTTACCCAGGGGCGGGAATCCGGGTGGCATTATAACGCCCGGTACCACCCGGGTGCTCCAGGCCTGCTCATTAATTCTTCAATAATTCGAGCCAGGAGTGGTGGAGGATCAGCTTTCATCCGTTTTCTCTTAAACTAAAGAACAAGGGAATGCAGGGATCAACATTTAACCTCTCCGCATCCTTTTTCCTTACCTGTTTCCAGTCATGCTTCGAGGCGGATAGCCGGTGGCGCCATTGATTCTATAATTTTGATCCAAAGACATGGAAAAGAATATTTTATTAAAGATCAGGGCTTGGGCAATATACTCGGGTGGTCTGTCGATACGCCGCATGAGCGGCGCACGCAACCATTCCACAGCTGAGGGCCAGAACGTGATTCATACGGGAAAACAGGACAAACATGCAATGCAGGTCGGGGGTGGCGTCTATGCCAATTGAAAAAACAGACACGCTCGTTGTCGGCGCAGGCCAGGCAGGTGTGGCCATGAGCGAGCACCTGAGCAACCGCGGCGTGACTCACCTTGTTGTTGAGCGCCACCGAATTGCGGAACGCTGGCGTTCGGAACGCTGGGATTCCCTGGTTGCCAACGGACCGGCCTGGCACGATCGATTTCCGGGCCTGACATTTTCCGATTTCGATCCTGATGCCTTTGCCCCCAAGGAGCGTGTTGCGGATTACTTTGTCGATTACGCCGAAATGATCAAAGCCCCAGTCCGCTGCGGTGTAGAGGTCAGGGAAGTGCGCCGCAACGTTGGCCGACCCGGGTTCCGTGTTGAAACGTCGGATGGCGTAATCGAAGCCAACAATGTGGTTGCCGCTACCGGGCCTTTCCAGAAACCGGTAATCCCGGACCTGGTGTCGGACGATGCTGGAATCATGCAGATTCATTCCAACGCCTACCGCAATCCCGGGCAGTTGCCCGAGGGTGCGGTGCTGGTGGTCGGGGCAGGGTCTTCGGGTGCGCAGATCGCGGATGAATTGTTGCGCTGCGGAAAACGGGTTTATCTCTCCGTGGGTCCGCACGACCTGCCGCCGCGGCGCTATCGCGGACGGGACTTTGTCTGGTGGCTGGGAGTCCTCGGCAAGTGGGATGTGCCGGCGCTTGAACCCGGCACAGAACATGTGACCATCGCGGTGAGCGGTGCCCATGGCGGTCATACGGTCGACTTCCGGCGTCTTGCCGCGCAGGGCATGACGCTCGTTGGGCGGACGGAGTCATTCGCAGACGGTGTAATGCACTTCGCGCCGGACCTGGCGGACAATATTGCCCAGGGCAATGCAAACACCCTGTCGGTGCTGGACGAAGCCGACGCCTATATTGTCCGCAATGGTCTCGATTTTCCCGCAGAGCCGGAAGCCCGCGAAGTCGGTGCAGACCCGCAGTGCGTGACTGATCCCATCCTGGCGTTGAATATACAGGAGGCCGGAATCACTTCGATCATCTGGGCGACCGGGTTTACGCTCGATTACAGCTGGTTGCAGGTTGACGCTTTCGATGAACAAGGTAAACCGAAACATCAACGCGGTGTCTCGGCGGAGCCCGGGGTCTATTTCCTGGGCTTGCCGTGGCAATCGCGACGCGGCTCCTCCTTCATCTGGGGGGTGTGGCACGATGCCAGGTATCTGGCGGACCAGATTTCCATACAGCATCAGTACCTGGCCTACAGGCCACGCGCGTAACGTGAATCTGCGCACACATCGGGTCTTACCCGGAATGGGTTGGGCGGAATAATTTTCCCATCCCGGGAGAAGCGGGCTGTCTAAGCGACCCCGGGCCAGACCCGACGCGCAACCAGCGGGGCCCCAGCCGGGTAGCTTAGATAGTTCGCTACCTGCGCTGACCAGTCACTCGATGCAGCATCCACGATTGAATTACCTGGAATTTCATCTTCCCCCATTTCCTGCACGAGCACATGCCGGGCGATTCCGGTCGAGGCGAGAAATTTACGGGTAATACCCGATTTCGCGGCATTGACGCGATAGTCCTGGACCAGCCATGCGCCCAGGTCTTCGTCGTTTTCGTTGGCGTTGAACAGCGCCAGGCTAATATTCTCGGCCCTGATACGAGGGCTGGATTCTGCCGCTCCGCTGGCACCATCAACAGCCCATTCCTCGGTGAGAATCAGCATTTTGCTATTCGCTCGGTAAGCCATCATCGCGCGAGTTTCAGGCGACTGCCCGGGCCTGATCTGGGCCGGACTTGGATCGTAGAAGACGCGGCTATCGCGACCGCCAAACAGCGCAACATATCTCGAATCGGCATTTTCCTCATCTGCAATGACTTGGTAGTGCGCAGCCCAGGTATAACCCGGACGAGCGAGTTTCTCTGGAATATGCACTTCATCGAACCATTGCAGGTAGCGCGCGGAGTGTGCTCGATCAAGGTCGTAAATAATCATCCAGATAGAACCAGCCATGCCCTTTTCTTCCCGTGTCGTTTGCGCGCCAAGCGCTGCTAAGAGAGTGCAATCTACCATTGACGTCTGGCGCTGTGAAAGCCGTTTGAATGCGGTTGCTGGTATTTTCCTGCAAAAGCCGACGGTCGCCTGGACGCTGGCTGGCGACGCCTGTACCAGGCAAGCCGCCGTCAATAGGCAAAAAAGCCATGCAACAGCATCATTTTTTCCTCGGTCAGCTCGTGCATGGTGTGTCCAATCCTGCCGAGTTAGCCGATGAGTGTGTCGCATGAATAGTGGCGAGGTTACGCCAATGCTGCCTCGGAAATTCCAGTGGCAACACAGCCCGTCAGGTTGCTGCGACTGTCACGGCTCGAGGACGGGGCCGGTCCGTTGGTAGCGATGAACGCGGTGACAGCAGAAATAAATCCGCTGCCTGCTGCGCACCCGTCCGCTCAGCACCGATGTTTATTGCTATACTCGCGCCACTGAAGTTCGACAAATCGTCAATCGCAACAAAAGCCCCGGAGCTATGGAAAAAACGGATTGCGTCGTCGTCGGTGCGGGTGTCATCGGCCTGGCCGTCGCCAGGGCATTGGCACTGGCCGGGCGTGAAGTCATCGTGCTCGAAGCCCATGACTGCATTGGCAGTGAAATCTCCTCACGCAACAGCGAGGTGATACACGCCGGGATCTATTATCCCGCGGGCAGTCTGAAAGCGATGTTCTGTGTCGCCGGCCGCAAGCAATTATACCGCTACTGCGAAGCGCATCATGTGCCTTTCAAACGCTGTGGGAAATTCATTATTGCGACCGAAGAACAGCAGCGGCCAGAGCTTCAGGCCCTATGGGAAAAGGCGCGCATTAATGGCGTGGACGATATGGTTTTCCTCGGGCAAAAGGAAATGCAGCGCAGAGAACCACAGATAAAATGTGTTTCCGCTTTATGGTCTCCATCCACGGGTCTCATCGACAGCCATAGTTACATGTTGGCGCTGCAGGCTGATCTCGAGAACGCCGGCGGCGTCGTGGTATTCGACACGAAAGTCAACGCGGGATCAGCGGCAGACAAAAGGCTGGAGCTGGCTCTGCAAAGCGGCGACAGCGCGTTCTCGGTAGCGGCCAATACCGTGATTAACTGTGCGGGCCTTGGCGGTGACATTCTGGCGCGGGCCATCGCCGGCATCAAGCCTGAAACACTCCCGGCTTATAGTTATGCGAAGGGAAACTATTTTACCTATGCGGGCAAATCCCCGTTTACCTCGTTGATTTATCCGCTTCCCAATGAATATGGCCTGGGGGTACACGTGACCCACGATATGGCCGGCAACCTGCGCTTCGGCCCGGATGTCGAATGGGTGGACGAAATCAACTACGAAGTCGACCCACGCCGAGGTGAGACATTTTACGCGGCCATCCGCAGTTACTGGCCGGAACTTGCCGATGGGTCATTGCTCCCTGCTTATGCCGGTATTCGCCCCAAGATAAATCACCAGGGGGCGCCCGCCGTTGATTTCGTCATCCAGGGGGAGGCGGAGCACGGCGTAAGCGGATTGATCAATCTGTTCGGTATCGAGTCACCCGGGCTTACGTCATCGCTGGCGCTGGCCGACTACGTTAAACAAATGGCGGTGTGAAGCTGACCAGGTGGGCCTGAATCTCTGCAATCGACTGCGGGATCGGCAACCCCGGGATGGTATTAACTCGCCCTGGAATGCTGGATGGAAAGCACCTACTCGCCTGCGACGATCGTCGACGCAAGCGTTTAAATCCAACAAGCATGTCATCGAATTTCGCTTTACCTGCTGTCGGCAGGTTTGCTGCGCGCAATGCGCGCTTGATACACGTCAGTAATCAATTTTGATGATCGTGTT
>JAJDOF010000028.1 GCA_022340305.1 Gammaproteobacteria bacterium | reverse complement strand
TCGTTCGCCCAGTAAAATAAACAGGCAAAGATGCCAAGCACGGCGAGTACCATGCGCACCACGCGATCGCGCAGCTCAACCAGATGTGACATCAGGCTGCCGGCCGCATTTTCCTCGATATCGGGTTCGCTCATGTGCCGGATTTACTCTTCGACTTTTTGCCGACGGATTTTTTAATCGCCGGCTTTTTGGCGACCGGTTTTTTAGCGGCGGCTTTTTTGGCAGCGGCTTTTTTGGCAGCCGGTTTTGCCGCGGCCGGTTTTGCCGCGGCGGGTTCGGCGCTGGCAGGCTCTGCGGGCTGGGATTCGTTGCGCGAAGATTCGACGCTTACACTCGCGACAACGGCCTCGCTGTGCTCCACCGCCTCGTTAACCCCGACGTCCTTTTCAATGTCGCGGCCGGCTTCTGAAATCGTGTCCTTGAGCGAGTCGAGTTCCTTTTGCTGCTCCGACAGGATCTGGCGCAACTCATCGGCACGCAATTCCTGTTCCACATCGGCCTTGACAGTGGTCATGAAGCGCTTGAGGCGACCGACGTATTTGCCGGCCGTGCGCGCCACACCCGGCAAGCGCTCGGGTCCGATCACGACCAGCGCCACGATGCCGATCAGCATCAGCTCGGTGAAGCCCATATCAAACATATGTTGTTGCTCGCGGCTCGACTAGATCAAAACCAGCTCGGGAAACTGTTTCAAACCTTGTCTTCTTTCTTCACCTTGCCTTCGATTACCTGCTCGCTGGAGTCAGTGCTGTCTTTAGCGACCTCTTCGTCCTTAATCGACTTTTTGAAACTCCTGATTGCACCGCCCAGATCACCGCCGACATTGCGCAGTTTCTTGGTACCAAACAACAAGATCACGATCGCCAGGATCAACAACAGCGACCAGATACTAATTCCACCAAAACCCATCTTTCCACCTCATTTACTATTGATTGCGCGCGGCTTTCTCATCGATACCGGATACGCCAAAACGACGATCCAGTTCTTCGAGCACCAACCGCGCATCCAGATTCTGTTGCGCCAGCATCACCAGGCAGTGAAACCACAGGTCCGCGGTTTCATAAACGATTTGCTGTTTATCGCCAGATTTTGCGGCAATGATTGTTTCCACCGACTCTTCACCAATCTTTTTCAGAATGGTATCCAGACCTTTCGCGTACAGGCCTGCCACGTAAGACGAATCAGGATCGGCATCTTTTCTCGATGCCAGCACGGCCATCAGGCGCAGGAGTATATCATCACTCATCGATAAATCTCGTCGGGATTTTTGATAATTTCTTCATCAACCTGCCACACTCCATCGCGCAAAACACGGAAAAAACAACGTCGCCGGCCGGTATGGCAGGCGATACCACCAATCTGCTCGACCTGCAGCAGGATGACATCGGCATCGCAATCGACCCGAATTTCAGCTATGTGCTGCAGGTGGCCCGATTCTTCGCCCTTAAACCATAGCTTCTGCCGCGATCTCGACCAGTAGACCGCACGGCTCTGCTCCACGCTGAGTTGCAGCGCTTCACGACTCATCCACGCCAGCATCAACACTTCGCCGCTATGGCGATCCTGGGCAATCGCCGGCAGCAGGCCATCCCCGTTCCACTTGAGCCCCTCCAGCCAGTCAGTCATCGCGCACCTCGATCCCGCGCGCGCGCATAAAGGCCTTGGCTTCGCTGATGCGAAACTCGCCAAAATGAAAAATGCTGGCGGCGAGTACCGCATCCGCCTCGCCTTCGAGTATGCCATCGGCGAGATGCTGTAAATTGCCCACGCCGCCCGAGGCGATCACCGGGACCCTGATAGCGCGCGACACCAGGCGGGTCAGCTCGTTGTCGAAACCGATACGAGTACCATCACGATCCATGCTGGTGAGCAGTATCTCGCCGGCCCCGTAGCGATCCATTCTTTCTACCCACTCGAGCACATCGATACCCGTCGGCTTGCGCCCACCATGGGTAAATATCTGCCAGCTTCCGGCTTCTTCGGGCGCACTGACACGCTTGGCATCGACCGCCACCACAATACATTGCGAACCAAATTTATCCGCCGCGCGCGCTACGAACTCGGGGTTGAATACCGCTGCCGTATTGATACTGATTTTATCGGCGCCGGCATTCAACATGCGCCGGATATCGCTCAACTCGCGGATACCACCACCAACCGTCAGCGGAATGAATACTTCACGAGCCACGGCCTCGACCACGTGCACCATGGTCTCGCGATCATCGGAACTCGCGGTGATATCGAGAAAGGTGAGTTCATCAGCTCCTTCCAGGTTGTAGCGCCGCGCATTTTCCACCGGATCACCGGCATCACGGATTTCGACGAACTTGACGCCCTTGACCACACGACCGTTATCGACGTCGAGACAGGGTATTATGCGTTTGGCGAGGGTCATGCCGGCGAGATCAAATCAAATCAATTCTGATCGATATAGGCCTGGGCATCGGGAAGGCTGATGGTGCGTTCATACAGCGCGCGCCCAATGATAACCCCCTCGATTCCAGCACTCTTCACCGCGTTCAATTTCACAATGCAGTCCATGTCGGTGACGCCGCCCGAAGCGATCACGGGTACGTTGATCGACTCGGCCAGCAAGCGCGTGGCTTCGACGTTGACGCCTTGCATCATGCCGTCGCGACTGATATCGGTGTAGACGATCGCGGCAACACCCTCATCCTCGAATTGCAGCGCGAGCCCCTGGGCCGTGCGATCCGAGCCCTCGGCCCAGCCATGCACCGCTACCATACCGTCTCTGGCGTCGATACCAACGATAATCTTGCCCGGGAATTCGGAACACAACTCGGTAATGAATTCGGGGCGCTTTACCGCCATGGTGCCCAGGATCACATAACTGACCCCGGCTTCCAGATAAGATTCGACAGTTTCGATATTACGGATTCCGCCACCGATCTGGATAGGTAAACCGGGGAACGAGGCGCAGATCTCTTCGATGACGTCGGCATTCGCCGGCTCGCCCTCGAAAGCGCCATCCAGGTCGACCAGGTGCAGACGCGTGCAACCCTGCGCTGCCCACTTGCCGGCCATCGCGACCGGATCATCAGAAAACACGGTGCTATCGTCCATGTTCCCCTGGCGCAGGCGCACACAGTGCCCTTCCTTCAAATCAATAGCCGGAATCAGTATCATGCTTTACCGTCCCAATGGACAAAGTTACGTAATAGTTGCAGACCACTGTCCGCGCTCTTTTCGGGATGACACTGCAAGGCAAACACGTTGTCGCGCGCGATTACACTGGTGAAGCGAATACCGTAATCGGTCGTCCCCGCTACCAGCGAGGGTTCTTGCGCTTCAAGATAATAACTGTGCACGAAATAAAATCTGCTGCCGTCATCAATCGAGTGCCACAAAGGATGCGACTTAACCTGTGTGACGCGATTCCACCCCATGTGCGGAACCTTCAGTTTAACGCCGCTCTGGTCCCGATAGCCATCACCAAAATACTTTACTTTCCCCTTGAAGATTCCGAGGCAATCGGTGCCCTGGTTTTCCTCACTGAAATCGATCAATACCTGCATCCCCATACAGATACCGAGAAAGGGGCGACTGGCGGCCGCCGTGACGATGGCGTCGCGCAAGCCGTATTCGTCGATCGCGCGCATGCAGTCCCCGGCGGCACCCTGCCCCGGAAACACGACCCGATCGGCCTCGGCTAGCTGCTGCGGATCTGACGTCAGCAGCACCCGGTAACGCTTATCGCCTACCGCCTCCAGTGCATTGACCACGGAACGCAGATTGCCCATGCCGTAATCGACCACGGCAATTGTCTGCATGGCTTACAACGACCCCTTGGTCGACGGAATGACACCCTGCATACGCTCGTCCTGGCCGACCGCGAAGCGCAGCGCGCGACCAAAGGCCTTGAATATGGTTTCCGCAATGTGGTGGGCATTGCGCCCGGCAAGATTGTCGATGTGCAGCGTTGCCGGCGCATGGTTGACAAACCCCTGGAAGAATTCGTGAATCAGGTCGACGTCAAACTGACCGATTCGTGGACGCTGGAATTGGACTCGATACTCGAGGCCGGGGCGGCCGGAAAAGTCGATCACCACGCGCGACAGGGCCTCATCCAGCGGCACGTAGGCGTGCCCGTAACGCATGATGCCCTGTTTATCGCCAAGCGCCTGCCTGAACGCCTGCCCCAGGGTGATGCCGATATCTTCGACACTGTGGTGGTCATCGATGTGTAAGTCACCCTTGCACTTGATGTCGAGATCAAAGGCGCCGTGGCGTGCGATCTGTTCGAGCATGTGTTCGAGGAATGGAATTCCAGTGTCAAACACGGATTTCCCGCTGCCATCGAGATTGATGGCGACGTTGATCTGGGTTTCCAGGGTGTCGCGACTGACGCTTGCACTTCGATCTGGCATTTTTTGACCCGTATGGGCAAGTTCAAGAGGATGCTGATGATAATAGACCTCGCCGACTAATTCGACCATATATTCGGCAAGATTAATTCAGGCTGGCCGGTAAATTGCGCCAGCATCCCGATGCCGACGCAGGACAGGTGCGGCTGAGCACGGGTCTGGGCTGACTGGTGTAACCCGCAGGCTAATCGAGAATAAAGCTGACCGGACCATCGTTGATCAGATGAACTTGCATGTCGGCACCAAATCGACCCACTTCAACGATGGCATATGCAGCACGCGCAGCGGCGACCAAGGCATCGAATACCGCCTCGCCCTGCCCCGGACTCGCCGCCGAGGCAAAACTCGGACGGCGCCCCTTGCGGGTATTGGCGGCCAGGGTAAATTGCGGCACCAGCAACAACCCGCCCTGCACTTCTCTGAGCGACAGGTTCATCTTGCCGGCGTCGTCAGCGAACACTCGATAATTTAACAGCCGCTCCAATTGTCGCAGGGCAGTCGCAGAATCGTCATCGGCCTGTACCCCGACCAGCACCAGAATGCCCCGACCGATGCTGGCGATGGTTTCGGCCTCGACCACGACACGCGCCTCGCTGACGCGCTGCAACAGGGTGATCAACTCACGATTTCCAGCATGGAATTGCAGCAATTCACCAAAGCCCGGGAAATGCCATGCTCGGTTACCGCGTGGCCCGCATCACTGATTATGTTCAACTCGGCGCCTTTCCAGCGCTGCTTTAACGCCACTGCCTGGTCAATCGGGCAAACCATGTCGTATCGCCCGTGCACGATATACCCGGGTATATGCTGGATTTTATGCATATCTTCGAGCAACTGGTCAGGCCTGAAGAAACACTGGTTACAAAAATAATGACATTCGATACGCGCAATACTGAGCGCGATATGTGGATCACTAAAATGGTCGACCACGTTTTTGTCGGGCAGCAGGGTTACCGAGGAGCCCTCCCAGATGGACCAGGCCTTGGCCGCCCCCATGCGCACAATTTCGTTGCTGCTGGTCAGACGACGATAATAAGCACCGATAATGTCGTCATGCTCCTCGGGCGGAATCGGATCGATAAAATGCTGCCAGGCCTCGGGAAAAATGCGTGCGGCCTGACCGTTGAAGAACCAGTTCACGTCCTCGTCGCGGGCCAGAAAAATACCGCGCAGAATCAGACCCAGTACTCGCTCGGGATGCGACTGTGCATAGGCCAGCGCCAGGGTTGAACCCCAGGAACCGCCAAACACGACCCAGCGATCGATTTCAAGGAATTCGCGGATTTTTTCGAGGTCAGCCACCAGGTCCCAGGTAGTGTTTTGCTCCAGGCTCGCGTGTGGACGCGATTTTCCGCTGCCACGCTGATCAAACAGGATAATCCGGTAGGACTCGGGATTGAAGAAACGCCGATGGCCGGGCTCGCAGGACCCGCCGGGACCACCGTGCAGAAAAACCACCGGAACACCCTGTGGATTGCCGCTTTCCTCGAGATAAAGCGTGTGCAAATCCGATACCGGGAATCGCCAGCTCCTGGCGGGTTGTATGGCAGGAAATAACATACGTGTTATCAATCTCCAGGGTTACCGTGTAGGTCCAGACCTACATAAAGCGAGGAGGAACGCTGACAGACCCCAGGTCCGGTCGCGCTATCAGCGAGGTTGCTAAACTGCCAGTATACTAGCACGACACAGGGATCGGTCGACAGGCAAGGAAGACATCAGACGCGCAGGGATGCGCTGCAGGGATGACCTGAATTTTGCACTGCGCACGTACCAGGTTTTTCTCTCCTCGAGAAACCATTGGCCTGATCATGAATTGATCAGGCACTTTTTTGCCGATTGCGGAGTCGCAGGCTGCCGGCGAATAGCCAGTCGCTAACCCGGTCTGCGCCTGGCATCCCGTCGGGCCCGGGGGGTTCGTAGCGAGGTGCAGGGGAATGGTCCGATTTACCATCGCTTCAGTAGATTATTGCTCAGCCCGATCGGCTGCCAGGTCAGTAAAATCAAACAAATCGCGATCCAGCAGATGCGAAGGTGCTACCCGTCCGAGTGCGCCCAGCACATTTTCCACCCGACCCGGGTATAACTGGTCCCATTGCACCAGCATGGCCTTGACTTTCTGCCGCTGCGAGTTGGGTTGTGAGCCACACAAGTTGCAGGGAATGATCGGGAAATCGCACCATGCGGCATATTGCTTGATCAAGCTTTCGCGCAAATAGGCCAGCGGTCGAATCACGACATTACGACCATCGTCACTTTGCAGTTTCGCCGGCATGGCTTTCAGGCGACTGTTGAAAAACAGGTTGAGGAACAGGGTCTCGACGATATCGTCGGCATGATGCCCGAGCGCAATCTTGTTGGCCCCGAGCTCGGCCGCGGTATTGTACAAAACGCCGCGTCGCAAGCGCGAACACAGTGAACAGGTAGTCTTGCCCTCCGGCACCAGGCGCTTGACTACGCTGTAGGTATCTTCTTCAACGATGCGAAAATCGACGCCGCGCGCGCGCAAGTAGGCGGGCAAAATATGTTCGGGGAAATCAGGTTGTTTCTGATCCAGGTTGACCGCAATCAATTCGAAGTCAATCGGTGCCGATTTCTGCAGCGTCAACAGGATATCGAGCATCGTATAACTGTCGGCACCACCCGAAACACAGACCATCACCCGGTCACCGGCTTCGATCATGCTGAAATCACTCACCGCACGACCCACCCCGCTGCGTATCTTGCGTTCCAGGCTCGCAAAGGATCGCGTGTGCAGGCGGCTGGTGTCGATTTCGTGAGAGGTTTGCTTTGCAGACATGGCGCCAGGGATTTACTTTCTCCAGAAGGCTGGTGTGATCAGTACCAGCAAGGTAAAAATTTCCAGTCGTCCAAGCAGCATGGCCAGGCATAAAATCCATTTCGCTGGATCGTTTATCGACGCGAAGTTACGTCCGACATCACCGAGGCCGGGACCGAGATTATTGAGACAGGCAGCGACAGCCGAAAACGCGGTTTCCTGGTCCAGGCCCGTCGCCATCAGCGATAGAATCATCAGTGCGGAAATCGCGAAATAAGCGGCAAAGAATCCCCAAACTGCCTCGATCACTTTCTCCGACATCGCCTTCTTGCCGATCTTGACGGCGATCTGGGCATTGGGGTGGACCAGGCGGCGTAATTCACGCATACCCTGTTTCACCAGCAGCAGGATGCGGATAACCTTGATGCCACCGCCAGTGGAGCCGGAACAGCCACCGATGAAGCTGACATAAAGCAGCAACACCGGTAGAAACCCGGGCCAACTGTAATATTCCGCGGTCGTAAAGCCGGTCGTAGTGCCGATCGAGACCACCTGGAACAGCCCCTCGATTATCGACTCGGCGGTGGAGTCGAAAGTGTGATTGAATTGCAGGTAGCCGATGGTAATAACACTGACTATCGACAATACCAGGATATAAGTCCGGAATTCAGCGTCGCGCCGATAGGGTTGCAGGGAGCGGTTGCGAATCGAGGTGAAATGAAGCGCGAAATTAACGCCCGACAACAACATGAATACAATCGCGATAAACTGTATTGCGGTGCTGTCGAAATAGCCAATACTGGCATCGTGGGTAGAAAACCCACCGATGGCAACCGTGGAAAATGAATGCGACAGGGCGTCGAAGAAGGACATACCGGCAAACCAGTAGGCAAGGCAACAGGATATGGTCAAGCCGAGATAAATATACCATAAGGCTTTGGCCGTCTCGGTAATACGCGGGGTCAGCTTGGTGTCCTTGACCGGCCCTGGGGTTTCCGCGCGAAACAGCTGCATACCGCCCACACCGAGCATCGGCAATACCGCCACCGCCAGCACGATAATACCCATACCACCGAGCCATTGCAGTTCCTGGCGGTAGATCAGCAGCGAATGTGGCAAGTCATCGATGCCAACGATGACCGTTGCCCCGGTAGTGGTAATTCCCGACATGGATTCGAATATCGCGTCGGTCACTGAAATATCGTAGATGCCGGACAGGTATATCGGCAATCCACCGGCCAGACCCAACACGGTCCAGAACAGCACCACGACGAGAAAGCCGTCGCGCAGCCGCAATTCTTTTTTATGCCGAAACACCGGCAAGTAGAGCAAGAAGCCGGCGACCAGGATCAGGGCAAATGCTTCGACAAACGGCAACACCGCGCCATCCTCGTAGATCAGGCCGGTGGCAATTGGCGGCAGCAGGGTACTGCTGAACACCATCATCAACAAACCGAGAATGCGCTGAATAACCAGAAATTGCATTGAGTACCTGGATCGTCGTCTAGAAGTAGGTGAAACCGACCTGGAACAGTTTCTCCACCGCCGCGATCCTTTTCTTGTTGGTCAGAAACAATATGACGTGATCCTCGGATTCGATAACCGTATCGTGATGCGCGATTATCACTTCCTCACCACGCACGATGGCGCTGATGCGCGCGCCATCGGGGAGCTTGATATCCGCGATTGCGCGTCCAACGACCCGCGACGAACTGCGGTCACCATGCGCAATCGCCTCGATGGCCTCGGCGGAACCACGTCGCAACGCATGTACTGCGACCACATCACCACGGCGAATGTGTGCGAGCAGGGCACCAATCGTTACCTGGTGAGGCGATATGGCAATATCGATCAGACCACTTTCGACAAGATCGACATAGGCGGCGCGATTGATCAGTGACATGACTTTCTTGGCGCCCATACGCTTGGCCAGCATAGACGACAGAATATTGGCTTCATCATCGTTAGTGAGCGCGCAAAACACGTCCATGCTTTCGACGTTTTCTTCCAGCAGCAAATCCGGGTTGGCAGCATCGCCGAGCAGCACGATCGTGGAATCGAGGGACGCCGATAACTCGCGCGCACGCGCCGGAAATGCCTCGATGACCTTGACCTGGAAATCTTTCTCCATCATTGCCGCCAGCTGACCGCCGATGTTACCGCCACCGGCCAGCATGATGCGCTTATTGGGCTTCTCCAGCTTGCGCATCTCGGATATTACCGTTGGAATATGCTCGCGCGCAGCGAACAGGAACACCTCGTCACCCTCCTCGATAACACAATCTGCCGAGGGCTGAATCGATTCACCATCACGAAAAATCGCCGCCACGCGCATATCGACGCCGGGTACTACTTCACTCATGGTGCGCAGTGCGCGCCCGACCATCAAACCGTCGTTAAATGCCTTAACCGCCACCAGTTGAGCCCTGCCACCGGCAAAATCCAGCACCTGCAGGGCACTCGGATGTTCGATCAGGTGGTATATGTATTCGGTGACTAATGACTCCGGGCTGATGATAAAATCCACCGGGATCGAATCTTCCGCAAACAGGCCCGGGCGTCGCAGGTACTCGGGTGAGCGGATGCGTGCGATCTTGGTCGGGGTATGGAAAATCGAGGAAGCCACCTGGCAGGCAATCATGTTGATTTCATCGCTGTTGGTCAGCGCAATTATCATGTCGGCATCATCGGCGCCGGCATCCTCGAGCAGACCGGGGTAGGATCCATTACCACAGATGGTACGCAGATCGAGCCGATCCTGTAATTCCGACAAAATCTGCTGATTGATGTCGATAACGGTCAGTTCGTTACTTTCCTCCCTGGCTAATTCCGTGGCCACCGTCGAGCCGACCTGACCCGCGCCTAAGATTATGATATTCATGATTTTTTATTGTTTTTTAGACTGTAGTCCAAGTGATTTTAACTTGCGATATAAATGCGTTCTTTCCTGTCCGAC
>JAJDOF010000016.1 GCA_022340305.1 Gammaproteobacteria bacterium | reverse complement strand
ATGTCTTCCATCAGGTCGCCGAAAACGGTGCCCTGGCCGCAGCCGGTGGTGACCGTTTTGCGATCCAGCTTGGCATCGAGATTGGCAACGCCGTCGTGCGTGGTAATGGCGACCGCATCGATTTCCCAGTCGACCTGGATCGACTTGATGGCCTCGATGTCTTCGATCATGCGCTGATTGCGTAGCCAGCCGAGAATCAATAACTCGGGATGATTGCCGAGCGTCATCAGGGTCACGATTTCGCGTTTGTCGAGGTAAATGGTGAGCGCCCGCTCGACCGCTATGGCGCCTTCGACGGGTTGGTTGTATTCGTTGCAGGCAATAACGTTGGCGGTCGCCTTGAGGCCGGCGTTGGTCAGTTCGGGAAGGCGTCGACTGGGGGCGGAAGACATGACAGGTCAGCGCCAGGCGCTGTCTATCCCCCGGTCAGATTCATATGACGTAGCAGGACTTCCTGGGATTTCAGGTTGAAATCATGCCCTTTCGGCTTGATTTCCATCGACTCGATCAGCGCCTGTTCGAGTACGTCGGGACACCCGGGATTGGCGCGCATGACGTGACGCAGATCCATGGAATGTTCCTGCCCGAGGCACAACAGCAGGCGGCCCTCGGCGGTGACACGCACACGGTTGCAGGATTCGCAGAAATTATGGCTGTGCGGTGAGATAAATCCGACGCGGGCATTGTCGTGGCCGGTTAGCTGGTAATAACGGGTCGGCCCGGCAGTGGTCATGGTGCTCGGGATCAGTTCGAAGTGTTGTTGCAGGTCTTCGAGTATCTGGTCACTGGAATAATAGGCGACGGCACGGTCGTGGTGATCATTCTGACCAAGTGGCATTTCCTCGATAAAGCTGATGTCGATGCTGCGATCGATACAGAAATTGACCAGGTCGAGAATTTCATCGTGGTTGTGATTGCGCAGCACCACGGTATTGATCTTGATCTGCTGAAAATCACAGGCGATCGCGGCGTCGATGCCATCCAGGGTCTTTTTCAGATCGCCGATCCGCGTCATTTCGCGGAAGCGGTCAGGTTTTAGCGTATCGAGGCTGACGTTAATGCGGGTAACGCCGGCTTCTTTGAGCGGGCGCGCAAACTTTTCCAGTTGGGTCGCATTGGTGGTCAGCGTCAGGTCACGCAGGCCGTCGCATTCACCGAGGTTTCGAAACAGCTGCATGATATTCTGCCGCACCAGCGGTTCGCCGCCGGTAATGCGGATCTTGTCGACGCCAAGTTTAATGAAGCTGCGACCGACGGCCTCCATCTCCTCGAGCGTCAGCAGTTGCGTGCGCGGCACGAACTTCATCTTTTCCGGCATGCAGTAGACGCAACGCAGGTCACAGCGGTCGGTGACCGACAGGCGTACGTAGCTGACCTTGCGGCCGAAGCGGTCGATGAGTTGGTTGTCTGTGGTTGTCGCTGCCATAAGACGCGCTATTCTAGCAACGAATCATCGATATAGAAACGATATAAAATGTGTGGATATTGCAAAGTGGATTTGCGCTTTTAGCGGCTGGCACAGTATTTAGATTTTACTGGCACTAGCCTGGATTGCGGTGCTCGATTAACGTAAGGCTTTTACAGTGAAGCGAAGGTGCGGTCATGTTGATAGGTGTTCCCAGGGAAATCAAGAACCACGAGTACCGAGTCGGTATGGCTCCGGCAAGCGTACGTGAAGCCATCAAGCACGGTCACCAGGTGCTGGTGGAAACCACGGCGGGAGCGGGAATTGGCGTCAACGACGCCGAATATGCGGCGATCGGCGCCGAAATTGTCGACAACGCAGCAGAAATCTTCGCGCGTGCGGAAATGATCGTCAAGGTCAAGGAGCCGCAGGCGGTGGAGCGCGCAATGCTGCGCGAGGGGCAGGTGCTGTTTACCTACCTGCACCTGGCGCCCGATCCCGAGCAGACCCGTGAGCTGGTCGAGAGCGGCGCAACCTGTATCGCTTATGAAACCGTAACCTCGCCACACGGTGGATTGCCGTTGCTCGCGCCGATGTCGAAAGTAGCCGGTCGCATGGCAATTCAGGCGGGTGCCTATTGCCTCGAGCATCCGCACGGCGGCCTCGGCATGTTGCTGGGCGGTGTGCCGGGCGTGGACCCAGCCAAGGTAGTGATACTGGGCGCGGGCGTCGTCGGCACGCACGCGACGCATATCGCGGTCGGTATGGGTGCCGACGTATGGGTAATCGATCGTAACCCGGAGGCGCTCGAGGCGCACTGGAAGCAGTTCGGGCGCAGCACCAACTCGGTGTTTTCGACCGAGGATGCGATCGAGCGCCATGTCCTCGAGGCGGACCTGGTGATCGGCGGCGTGCTGATCCCGGGCGCCGAGGCGCCCAAGCTGGTCACGGCGGAAATGGTCAGGGCGATGAAACCCGGCGCGGTCATTGTCGATGTCGCCATCGATCAGGGCGGTTGTTGCGAAACTTCGAGACCGACGACACATGCCGAACCGACCTATATTGTCGATGACGTCGTGCATTATTGCGTCGCCAATATGCCGGGTGGTGTGCCGCGAACATCGACCTACGCCCTTAACAACGTGACTCTGCCGCACGTGATCGCACTGGCGGACAAGGGATATCGACAGGCCCTGATGGATGATCGTTGGTTGCGCGACGGTCTCAACGTGCATGCCGGCAAGATTACCCAGCGCGAAGTGGCGCATGATCTGGAATACGATTATCACGACCCGGAAAGCCTGCTTTCATGAGCCGAATCTCATGAGTCGATTCAGGGCGGCCTGCATTCAGAACACGGCGTCGCGAGACATCGCGGCCAACATCGACTGGGTTTGCGAACATATCGATGATGCGGTCGCCGGTGGCGCCGAGTTTATCGCCTTACCGGAAACAGTCGGCCTGATCGAACCGATTAATGTACGCATCCCCGCGGCCACCAGTAGTGAAACCGACGATGTGGGCCTTGCTGCATTTCGAGGTAAGGCGGCGCAGCACGGGGTAGTCGTTCTGGTCGGGTCGCAGTTGATCAACGAGCAGGGACGTATCTTCAACCGTTCATTCTTGCTCGGCCGCGATGGTGTGATTCTTGCCCGCTACGACAAGTTACACATGTTTGATATCGCGCTTAAAAATGGCGAAAGCTATCTCGAGTCGGAGGCGATCGCGGCTGGCGACAAAGCGGTGCTGGTCGCAACCGAATGGGGTCAGCTCGGACTGTCGATTTGTTACGATTTGCGTTTTGGAGGGCTCTACCGGGCGCTGGCGCAAGCGGGCGCCGAATTCGTCACTATCCCGGCGGCCTTCACCCAGACTACTGGCAAGGCGCACTGGCATACCCTGGTGCGTGCACGCGCGATCGAAACCGGCTGTTTCGTGCTCGCGCCCAACCAGTGCGGTCACCATTGTGACAAGCGCTATTCTTATGGACACTCGCTGATTGTGGACCCATGGGGTGAGGTTCTCGCCGACGCTGGCGCCGAACCCGGCATCATTTATGCTGATATCGACCTCGCCGAGGTGGCGAAAGTACGCAGCCGTATTCCGTCACTGCACAACGAGCGTCCATTTACCATCGAACAGCAATAGCCGAAGCTAACGTCATCCCTGCTACGTCCGACCCCGGGCAAGCGGGGGTCTTTATCGGAATGACGGGATAGTCGGTATTTCGAGATCCCATCTTTTAATAGCATTGCTGGAGGGATTTGATGTTGAATTCTCCAGTCGATCTCATTCGAGATTAGAAAATTTGTAGCGTAGCGGCTGGGTAAGATTCCGATACGTCGGACCGCCGCTTGCGCGGGAATGACCTCTAACCCGGATGTTGAATTCTCCGGTCGATCTCATTCGAGAGTAGAGAATTTGTAGCTGTAGAGGCTGAGCAAGATTCCGATACGTCGGACCGCCGCTTGCGCGGGAATGACAGCTAAACTGGATGTCAAATTCCCCACGCCGAGCATGCTTGCGTAGGTCTGCGGCTGTGATATAACTGTGTACCCGATTTTTCTTGCTGCCCAGGAGCTCATGGAAACACTTGAAATGGACGATTTCGACCAGGCATTGCCCGCTTCGCTGGCGATTGCAGTGGTGATGGAGAAACAGCCGTCAACCCATCCCTGGGCCGATTTCCGCTACGATGCGATCGGTGTAGTGGTGCGTGACGATGACACGGAAGCGTCGGTTAGCTGTATCTACCAGGACGCAGAAAAAGAACATTACCTGGTGAGCGGCCTGACCCTGCGGCTGCACCTCGACGAGTGCGAGAGTTATTATCACAACCTGATGTCGCCCGAACCGGGTTGTTTTATCGTCGCCAGCCAGCCCGACAATTCTGACGATATGCCGCTACCCTACCTGGTCTCGCTGAGCTTCGACGAAGTGCACGCCTATCTCGAAGGGGATGAACAAATTTATTCGGTGCCAATTCCGCAACAACTCTACCAGTGGGCCGAGGCCTTCGTGCTGCAAAATTATGTCGCAATCAAAAAAACCAAGCGCAAACTCAAGAATTGGCATGAAACCGAAAAACCGGGAACCCCGCGCGCAGGTCAATCCTGATGGGCGCTGGCACTAAGGAATCGGCGTTATCACGCTGGTCGAGGCTCAAGCAGGAGGCTGCCCAGACTCCGTCTGTCAACGAGGACGTCGCGGCGCTGGTCGTCGATGCCGATCTTGCCGCCGATATACCAGCGCAAGACGCGCCGGAGTCAGCGCCGCTGACCGACGCCGATATGCCCGACATTGATACCCTCGCTGAAGACTCCGATTTTACTGGCTTCATGTCCCCGGGTGTCAGCGATAAATTACGTAATCTCGCCTTGCGCAAACTGTTCCACGCGCCGGTGTTCAACATTCGTGACGGACTCGACGAGTATGACGAAGATTACACTGCCTTCGAAAAGCTCGGCGATATCGTCACCTGCGACATGAAACACCAGATCGAAGTGCAGGAGCGCAAGCTGCGCGAAGCGCTGGCGGCGGAAGAAGATCAGGCCAAAGCAGACGCCGAGCTTGATGACCTGCCCGACGAGGTGGAAGATATGGACGCTGAAGACGACGCTGAGATCGAGGCCCTGGACGATAGCAAACGATCCGGGCAGACGACGCTGGCCGCAGTGCCCGACGATAACCCGGTAATAGCGGACGAACCTGATGAGTAACAGCGAAGCGCGTCAACAGGCAATAGCGGTGTTCGAGGCATTTGAATTTGAACCCACCAGCCTGATCAGTTACCAGTCGGCAGGCAAGCTGCTGGCGTTGGGGGACAAGTCACAATTGCAGCAATGTGTTGCGTTACCGACCACGGTGGACGTCAACACCATCGTCGCGGTGCGGGGTGAGGTAAGCATTAGCGGCCATCTCGGCGCCTACCTGGTCGAGGTCAGCGATGCGCAGGGGAATCCGCAGAATTACCGCGGCGATGCGATCCTCGATCTCTCAGCGGCGCCGCTGCTGACACGCGAAATGTTGCCGCCGGGCTACTTCCATGTTCCTCCTGCCGACTGGGCTAACGCCGACCTGGCGGCCGATCTGGTAGCCGAGCTCGAGGCGTTGCGCGGCGAGTTTCAAAAGCCGCGCTACTTCGATTACGACGCATCCATCTGTGCGCACTCGGTGAATGGCAAAGAGGTTTGCCGGAAGTGTATCGACGCCTGTCCGGCGGAGGCGATTCAAAGCCTCGCCGAGCGCATCGAGGTCGATCCTTTCCTGTGCCAGGGCGGTGGCAGTTGCACCACGGTTTGTCCATCGGGCGCGATTCGCTATCTCTATCCCAACCTGCGCGATAACGGCAAGCGCCTGCGCGCCGTGCTGCAAGGTTATGCAGAGCAGGGCGGCGAAAATGCGATCATCTTCTTCCACGGTGAAAATTATGTCCCGCAGGCTTACCTCGATGCCTACGATAACCTGCTGCCGTTCGCGGTCGAAGAGCTCGGCAGCGTCGGTATGGATCTTTGCCTTTCGGCACTGGCCTATGGTGCGCAGCGCGTCGTGTTGTATGTCGATGCGCAGGTACCGGCCAGTTCGGTGAGCAACCTGCAGCAACAGCTCGACTGGGTCGGTGAGCTGATTGTCGCGCTCGGTATAGAGCGCGATTGCATCAGCCTGTGTCGTGCCGATGCCGCGCTTGCCGAGACCGAGGGCGTGACAGCAATCCAGGCTGCCGAATATGACATGCCGATCGCCAAGCGTGGCGCTATCCTGCAGGCGCTCGATCACCTGGTTACGCGCCTCAAGCCGGCAGTGGATCGGGCCGAGCTGCCTGCGTCGGCGCCCTTCGGCGAAGCCATAATCGATGCGGGTAAATGCACGCTGTGCATGGCCTGTGTCGGCGCCTGCCCGGGCCGGGCGTTGCAGGACGGTTCAAACCGCGAGATACCAGAGGTGTTTTTCATCGAGAGTAACTGCCTGCAGTGCGGCGCCTGCGTACAGACCTGCCCCGAAGATGCAGTCAGCCTGGCGCCGCGCCTGCTGTTCGACCCCGAATCGCGCAAGCGGTCGCGGGCACTGAACAGCGATACGCCCTTCGCCTGTATCGCCTGCGGGAAACCTTTTGCGCCCACCTCGGTCATCGCCAGGATGCAGGACAAGCTGAAGGATCACTATATGTTTGCAAGCGATCGTGCGCTCGACCGCCTCAAGATGTGCGACGATTGCCGTGTCGTCGACGTCATGCAGGATCCCGAGGCCATGGGCGGCCAGTTCGACCCGCACAAGCGTTTTCGACAATAACCCGTTACTTGATGAATTCATATGCCTGGCACCGATAATCAATCCATCGAAGACGAACAACGCTACCGCGCCTCGGCCTATGCGTTGCTCGCGGGGTTACTGCGCGCAGCACCTGATCAAGCACTGCTGGACTATGTGAGCGGATTGTCGCCAGAAGGTAATGACCCGGGCGACGACCAGGCTGACGAATTGGGCCTGGCCATGTCAAGCCTTGCCGCCGCAGCGTGCGGGCGGGATCCGGCCCTGCTCGAAGAGGAATATAACAGCCTGTTTATCGGCGTCGGCAAGGGGGAAGTCGTGCCCTACGGTTCCTGGTATATGACGGGGTTCCTTATGGAGCAACCGCTCAGCGATCTGCGTGATGACTTGCGTACCCTCGGTTTCGAACGCAGTGAAAACACGCATGAGCCCGAAGATCACGCGGCTGCGATTTTTGAAGTTTTTTCTGTTATCATTTCCGAGGCCTCCGGCTTACCGCAGCAGCAGGTTTTTTTCAAGACGCACATGCAGCCGTGGCTGGAACGTTTTTTTGCCGATCTGGGCGAGGCCCGATCAGCCGATTTTTATCGTAATGTGGCGCAATTTGGCGCGGCATTTTTGAAATTGGAATTTGCATATTTAACGATGCACAGTTAGTCTCAAAAACAATAATCTCTATTACCCGGTGGAGGAAAATCCATGAAATACAAGAGCCAACCCAGGGATCAGCAGCGAAGGGAATTCATCAAGAAGTCCGCGATAGTGGGCGCAGGCGTTGCCGCCACCGCTGTGGCGAGTACATCCGCCATTGCCGATGTCGGTGCGACCAGTGCCGAAAAACCCGAGCAAAAAGGTTATCAGTTAACCCAGCACGTGCTCGATTATTACAAGTCTGCTGACGTTTAACCGGGGGCCGAGACATGAAAAAGCTAACCAGAACATCTACCGATGTTACCAATCAATCCACCTCGCAGGTCAGCAACCCGGTTCCCGGAGCTCTTTCGCGGCGTGCGTTTTTAAGAAATTCCAGCCTGATGGCGGGTGGTGCGGCACTGGCCACCACCGTGTCGCCAGTGATGATGAAGAAAGCCGAAGCCGCGACTGCAGCCGGTGGTAAAACCGAACAGGTCAAGACCATCTGCACGCATTGTTCGGTCGGTTGCGGCATCATCGCCGAGGTGCAAAATGGCGTCTGGACAGGCCAGGAGCCAGCCTTCGACCACCCATTCAACAAGGGTGCGCACTGCGCCAAGGGTGCGTCGATTCGCGAACACGGGCATGGCGAACGTCGTCTCAAGTACCCGACCAAGCTGGTCGACGGCAAATGGCAAAAAATTTCCTGGGACCAGGCCATTAATGAGATCGGCGACAAGCTGATCGATATTCGCAAGACTTCGGGTCCGGATTCGGTCTACTGGCTCGGTTCGGCCAAGCACAGCAATGAGCAGGCTTATTTGTTCCGCAAGTTCGCCGCCATGTGGGGAACCAATAACGTCGACCACCAGGCGCGTATCTGTCATTCCACCACGGTCGCAGGCGTTGCCAATACCTGGGGTTACGGCGCGATGACCAATTCTTACAACGATATCCACTTTTCCAAGTCGATATTGCTGATCGGCTCCAATCCAACGGAAGCGCATCCCGTTGCTTTACAGCATATATTCAAGGCCAAGGAAGAAAATAATGCGCCAGTGATCGTCATCGATCCGCGTTATACCCGCACGGCGGCGCACGCCGATCATTTTCTCAGAATCCGTCCCGGCACCGACGTCGCCATCATCTGGGGCATGATGTGGCATATTTTCGAAAACAACTGGCAGGACAAGGAATTTATCCGTCAGCGTGTCTACGGCATGAATGACGTGATGAAGGAAGTCAAAAACTGGAATCCGGCGGAAGTCGAGCGCGTCACCGGCGTGCCTGAAAGCCAGGTATACCAAGCGACCAAGGCGATGGCTGATAATCGTCCGGGCACTTTTATCTGGTGCATGGGCGGCACCCAGCACACTATCGGTAACAACAATACGCGTGCCTACTGCGCGTTTCAGCTGGCGCTTGGCAACATGGGCGTATCCGGCGGCGGCGCGAATATCTTCCGCGGCCATGACAACGTGCAGGGTGCGACTGATCTGGGCGTATTGTCCAACACGCTGCCCGGCTATTATGGGTTGGCTGAAGGTTCGTGGAAGCACTGGTCGCGCGTCTGGGGTCTGGATTTCGAATGGGTCAAGGGCCAGTTCGACGGCGGTAGCTACGAGCAGAGCAAGGGCAAGGACGTGCACGTCATGAACACCAAGGGGATACCAGTATCCCGCTGGATCGACGGTGTGCTCGAAGACAAGGCGAATATCGCCCAGAAGGACAATCTCAGGGCGATGTTCTTCTGGGGTCACGCACCCAATAGCCAGACCCGCGGTGTCGAACAGAAAAAGGCGATGGATGGTCTCGAAATGATGGTTATCGTCGATCCCTATCCGACCGCATCGGCCGTTATGCCGGATCGTAAGGACGGAATTTACCTGTTGCCGGCCTCGACGCAGATGGAGACTTACGGTTCCGTGACTGCTTCCAATCGCTCCTTCCAGTGGCGCTCCAAGGTTATCGAACCCATGTTCGAATCCCTGCCGGATCACGTCATCATGTACAAGCTGGCGAAGAAACTGGGCCTGCACGAACAGATGTTCAAGAACATTGCCGTCAATGGCGAAGAGCCGCTGGTCGAAGACGTATTGCGTGAAATCAATAGCGGCATGTGGACCATTGGCTATACCGGCCAGAGCCCCGAGCGTTTGAAGAAGCATCAGGAGAACTGGGGTACTTTCGATTACGATACCCTCAAGGCTGAGGGCGGACCCGCCGATGGCGATTTCTACGGTTTACCCTGGCCTTCCTGGGGTACACCCGAAATGAATCATCCGGGAACACCAAACCTGTACGATACCTCCAAGAGTGTTGCCGATGGTGGGCTGACCTTCCGCGCCCGTTTCGGTGTCGAACGTGACGGAGTTAATTTGCTGGCTGAAGGTTCTTTTGGCAGAGGTTCCGACATCAAGGACGGTTACCCCGAGTTCAGCGACAAGGTTTTGAAGAAGCTGGGCTGGTGGGATGACCTGACGGCGGACGAAAAAGCGGCTGCCGAAGGCAAGAACTGGAAAACCGACCTGTCGGGCGGCATTCAGCGTGTTGCCATCAAGCACGGCTGTTCGCCCTTTGGTAACGCCAAGGCGCGCGCGATGGTGTGGACTTTCCCGGACCCGGTTCCGATTCACCGCGAGCCACTGTATACCTCGCGGCGTGACCTGGTGGAGAATTACCCGACCTACGAAGACCGCAAGTCTTTCTGGCGACTGCCGACTCGCTACAAGTCAATTCAGGACAAGGACTTTTCCAAGGAATACCCGATTATTCTGACCTCCGGACGACTGGTTGAATATGAAGGTGGTGGTGACGAAACGCGGTCCAACCCCTGGCTGGCCGAGTTGCAACAGGACATGTTCGTCGAGATCCATCCACGCGATGCCAATAATGCCGCTATCAAGGATGGTGATGATGTCTGGGTAGAAGGCGCCGAGGGCTCCAAGGTGAAGGTTAAGGCCATGGTTACACGCCGCGTCGGTTCAGGTGTCGCTTTTATGCCATTCCACTTCGCCGGACATATGCAGGGCGAAAATCTTGAGTCCAAGTACCCTGAAGGCGCCGCTCCATACGTCCTGGGTGAGGCAGCAAATACAGCGATGACTTATGGCTATGATTCCGTGACGCAAATGCAGGAATCGAAGTGTAGCCTTTGTCGCATTACCAAAGCTTAGGGGGATCGAAAAATGGCTAGAATGAAATTCTACTGTGATGCCGAACGTTGCATCGAATGCAATGCCTGTGTAACTGCCTGCAAAAATGAGCACGATATCCCCTGGGGTGTGAATCGTCGC
>JAJDOF010000166.1 GCA_022340305.1 Gammaproteobacteria bacterium | reverse complement strand
CGTGTCGAGCTGCTGCGTTGCTGTCTGTGCCTGCATTAACAGCGGCTTGACCTTGGCATAACTGTCGTTATGGGCAAGTTGCCAGTTGATATGCTTACGCGCGATCTGCACCCCCTGATGCTCACCGTAAAACGCATATAGGTTTTTTAAATGGCCAACAAGCCATGTTTTTTTTAGTTCGTCCGCGGGCTCTTCGGGCTTTTTCCCAGTGCTCAGATAATGATCAATCTGTCCGAATATCCACGGTCTCTGTTGCGCAATACGGCCGACCATAATAGCATCCGCAGCTGTGAAGTCCATGACCATTTCGGCTTTTTTGGCGGAATCGATATCGCCGTTTGCGATGACCGGTATTTGAACTTTGCGTTTTACCCGGCGAATGGTTTGATACTCCGCCGAACCCTGAAAGCGGTCCTCGCGACTTCGCCCGTGGATAGTGAGCGCCTGAATGCCACAGTCTTCCGCGGTCTGCGCGATTTCAACCGCGTTGTTTTGATCGCGTGACCAGCCGGTGCGTATCTTGAGTGTTACCGGCACGTCGACCGCTGCAACTACCGCTCGCAGGATGGACTCTACCAGGCCTCGATCCTTGAGTAGTGCCGATCCAGCGTCGACCTTGCACACTTTTTTCGCCGGGCAGCCCATGTTGATATCGATAATCTGTGCGCCATTGGCGACGTTATACGCGGCCGCATCGGCCATTAACCGGGGTATGCCCCCGGCTATTTGCACTATTATTGGGCCCGGTTCGCCGCTGTGGTCCATGCGTAAACGGGTTTTACGACTGTCGCGCAGATCGGGGCGGCTGGTAATCATTTCGGACACCGTCATGCCGGCTCCGAGTTGTCGGCACAGTTCACGAAAGGGGCGATCGGTCACGCCGGCCATGGGCGCAAGCACTAGTCGGTTGTGCAATTGGTATGGGCCTATTGCAAACGACATGCTATGTTTTTTCGGGAGTTGGGCGCTTCTTGCGGATTGTTTTACATTCCGTAAAGATGCGGTTTTCACAAGTGGCGCAGATGTCCTTGTCCAGCCTCTCGAAGATAGCCGGAATCGCCTCCTCTTTGGCGGTAAAAATATTGGCGTCACCAATTTCATCTTTGTAGCCGCCGCGCTTAAAGACCTTCGCGGCGCTATCGCGCAGTTGATACATAAACAGATCACCACCGATAGCGCGCCGTTCGCGAGCTTCGCTAACGATCAGTTCGGCACCAGCGATATCGACCTGCCCGACGCCCTTGGTCAGTAAAAACAGGTATTTCTGTTCGGGATAGTGCTCACGATAGCGCCGCAGTATCTCGCCAACGTGCGCTACCGAACCGAAATAAATCGAATCGTCGAGGCGCAGTATCTTGAGCTGCGGGCACTCGGGCAGAAACTGACCATAGATAAATTTGCGCGTCTTCGACGACGGGTCTGGTACGCGCGGTGATAGCCTCGGGTGCGAAGTTTTCCGCAGGAAAATCATCAGCGACATGATGACGCCAGCGAGAATGGCAAATTCGATAGAGAAGAAGACGGTACCGAAAAACACCAGCCCGAGTATGATTGCCTCGTTTTCATCGGCGCGCAAAATCTTCATGATTTGCTTGAAGTTGATCAGCCGCCATGCCACCAGGAACAGTAATCCGGAAACCGCCGCCTTGGGCAAATAGGAAGTCAACGGCGCGATCAACATCACCAGGACGATCAATAAAATGCCTGCGAGCGCGGCCGCCAGTGGTGTGCGTGCGCCGGCATCATAATTAGCGCCACTGCGGTTAAACGAGCCGGTGGCGACATAGGACGAGAAAAAGCTACCAGCGATATTGGATAATCCCTGGCCGATGAATTCCTGGTTACCGGCGAGCGGTTGCCCGGATTTCAGGGCTATCGAACGCGCAATGGAAACCGCTTCGGTCAACGCAAACAGTGTCATGGTTAATGCCAGTGGTGACAGCTGGCGAAAGGTTTCCAGGGAAAACTGAGGCATCGACAATGGCGGTAACTGTTGCGGCAATGCGCCTATCATTTTGATGCCGGAAATGTCTTCGCCGAAAGCGAAGTTGAATACGGCGGCGACCACACTGCCGGCGATCAGCGCGGCGATCATGCTCATGCCACCAAGACGACGCTGTGCCAGGATGCCTGTCAGCAGGGTAACGGCGCCGACCAGCATGACCAACGGATGCAACTGCTCCCAGTTTTGCCACAGGAATTGCAGCGTATTCAGCAAATGGCCGCCCTCGGGTATTTCGATACCGAGGAAGTCCTTGGCTTGCTTGGCCGCGATCAGGCAGGCGGCACCCGCGGTGAAACCGACGACCACCGAGTGAGAGATGAAATTGACCAGTGCACCGAGCCTGACTACGCCCATAATGAGTTGCAGGCCACCGACCATGAAGGCCAACGTGATCGCCAGCGCCACGTACTCTTCACTGCCGGGCACGGCCATGGTACTGAGTGAGGCGAACATGATGATGGAAGCGGCGGTGGTCGGGCCCGATACCAGGTGCCATGAAGAGCCGAACAGGGCGGCGATAATCGCCGGCACCATGCTGGTATACAATCCGTATTCAGGTGGCATCCCTGCGATCGCGGCGAACGCGACGCCCTGTGGGAGCACGATGGCGGCGCCGGTGAGCCCGGCAATGGCGTCGGCGCGCACACTGCTGCGGGTCATATTCCTGCCCCAACGCAAGAATGGCAGAAACTTCTGGAATCGATAGATAAAGTTCATAGTCCGACTGTGCTCAACGCGGGATATCCGGTTGAGTGTCTGTAAGCTTCGACAGGGTCGTGAGGATAGCTCAGGAAAGCAGATTTAATCATTAAAAAACAGTTATTTATGTGAGTTGAGCCAGACTTCGTTAAATCTTGACGGCAGCGGGGCAGGCAACGCCAACCGGCGGCTACAATTGCGCCTCAACTGGCATCAATATACCCCGAGATTGTTAGCACAGATACCAGTATATTTCGATGTCGGTATTAATGTGACTTATTTGCCAAAAATCAGTCGCAAGATTCAAAAAAACTCAAATTCATAGGTTAGCGCATCGGTACCGGGATCGACAATCTCGAGCCTGAACTGGATCGGGACCTGGGGCGCGATCACACTGCGATTACGGTCTTCCAGCAAATATTCGTTTGCCTGGAAGCGACGGTTGGCGATAAGTTTTCCTTGCACGTCGAACAGGCTGATCAGCAGTTCCGGTGGTTTTTGCGCGAATGGTGCCTGGTTGATAAAGGATCCGGTCACCATCAGCGCATTCGATGCAACCGGATGGGTAAACACGTTACGTTCGAGTAGTCGAATTTGCTCGACGCTTGCAAATTCGCGCTCGGCGCAGGGTAGTAACTGGCACAGGTTGATTACCTGTTGCTGGTAACGCGGGTCTTCGATCAGCTGGTAGCGCTGATAGTAGATTGCCTGGGCGACTCCGAGTGCAGCCAGTAACAGTATGCCGATGAACCAGCTCAGTGGTCCGAGTGAAAAAAAAGAATGGCGTTCCGAACCGTACATGGCTTCGTGCAGGCTGAGCCCCTGACCATTGTCAACCTGTGCCCTGTCGTACGGCGACCGAGTGGCAGCATTATCCTGTGACTGCTCCTCGGCGAAGTGCTGCTCGAGGGAATGGTGGGGCAGCTCGCCTTCGTAATTTTTCAGCGCAAGGAGAGCATTGAACACCGCACCGCATTCACCACAACGAACCTTGCCGTAAGCCTGGCGTAACTGCGCCTCAGTCAGGCGAAAACGGCTATTGCACTCATCGCAGCTGGTTTCCATTACGCTGCCCAGATGTGTACTGCTATACATCCGTCACCTGAAATCGTCTTCGTCCACCGATACAGGCCCAATCGCCTCGATGACACGCGCAGTCAAGTTCAAAAAACTGTTCATAGGCCAATTGTATATCGTTCAGTTGCGATGTCAGTATTCCGGAAAGTACTATTTTTCCACCCGGAATTACCAGCTCGGCAAATCGTGGGGCCAGCTCGACCAGCGGACCTGCCAGGATATTCGCCATCAACAGGTCGGCCGTGGTCTCGCCGATCATCTCGGGCTGACTGACCAGGATCTGCTCCGCGGTCACCGTATTTACTTCCATATTAGACCTGCAGGCTGTCAATGCCTGCTCGTCGATATCGACTGCCAGTACCCGGTCCGCACCCAGCTTGATTGCGGCGATCGCCAGAATTCCAGAGCCACAGCCGTAGTCGATCACGTCCAGGTTGGTCAGTTCCTGCTGTGCTAGCCAGGCCAGGCATAACGCGGTTGTCGGGTGACTACCGGTACCGAATGCAAGCCCCGGGTCAAGTCGCACGATGGTGGCTCTTGGATCAGGCGGTTCGCTCCAGCTCGGCACTATCCAGAGGTTTTCTGCGCACTGCAGCGGCTTGAAATGTTGTCGGTAGGACTGTTGCCAGTCGCGGTCCTTGAAGCTGCCATGGGTGACAGTCTCTGATAGTGCGGCGGGTAAACGCGCCAGCAACAGCTGGGCCAGTTGTTCGGGATCGCTGTCTTCGGCAAACGTGGCGCTAATCACCGACTCTCGCCAGACCGGGGTGGCGCCGGGCATTGGCTCGTAAATGGGTTCGTCGCCGGCATCACACAGTGAGATACTCATTGCGCCGAGTTCCAACATCAGATCTTCAACCTCGGCCAGCTGGGCTGCCGGGCAGGTGAGACTGAGTTGCCGCCAGCTCATTTAGGGATTATCGAGCCCGAGTTTTTTCTCTAGATAGTGGATATCGCAGCCGCCAGCGGCAAAGTTTTCGTCGCTGATGATGTCTTTTTGCAGGTCGATATTGGTCTTTATGCCCTCGATAATAATTTCTGACAAGGCCCCTTTCATGCGCGCGATGGCGGTTTCACGCGAGCTTCCGTAGGTAATCAACTTGCCGATCATCGAATCGTAATAGGGCGGCACGGTGTAGCCATTGTAGATATGCGAATCCATGCGCACGCCTGGTCCACCCGGGGCGTGATAGAGCGTAATCTTGCCGGGCGAGGGCAGGAATGTACGTGAGTCCTCGGCATTAATGCGACACTCGATTGCGTGTCCGTGCACCTGTATATCTTCCTGCTTGAAACGCAGCGGATAGCCGGAAGCAATTAGAATCTGTTCCTTGATGATGTCTACCCAGGTCACCATTTCGGTGACAGGGTGTTCTACCTGAACACGGGTGTTCATTTCGATAAAGTAAAATTCACCGTTTTCGTAGAGGAATTCGAAAGTGCCGGCGCCTTCATAGCCCATCTTGATGCAGGCTTCGGCACAACGTCTGCCAATGCGGTTGCGTTGCTCTTCAGTAATGCCCGGAGCCGGAGCCTCTTCGACAACTTTTTGATGGCGGCGTTGCATGGAGCAGTCACGTTCACCAAGGTGTATGGCGTGGCCGTGGGCATCGGCGAGCACCTGAATTTCAATGTGGCGAGGTGCGCCGAGGAATTTTTCCATGTAGACGACGTCATTGTTGAAGGCGGCCGCTGCCTCCGATTTGGTTAAATCTATCGAGTTCAGCAGGTTCTCCTCGTCGTGCACCACGCGCATGCCGCGACCGCCACCACCACCGGCAGCCTTGATGATGACCGGGTAACCAATCGAGCGACCCATGGCGAGCGATTTTTTGCCATCGTCATCGAGTGGCCCATCTGAACCCGGCACCGTAGGTACTCCGGCTTCCTTCATCGCCCTGATAGCTGCGACCTTATCGCCCATGGTCCGGATAGCCTCCGCACTCGGGCCGATGAATTTGAATCCGCTGGATTCAACCTGTTCGGCAAACTCTGCGTTTTCCGACAAAAATCCGTAGCCCGGATGAATGCCGTCGGCGTTGGTCAGTTCGGCGGCACAGATCAGTGCCGGGATATTCAGGTAGCTTTCCATCGAGGATGGTGGGCCTATACACACCGATTCATCGGCGAGTCGCACGTGTTTCAGAGCACGATCCGCGGTGGAATGTACCGCGACAGTCTTGATGCCCATTTCACGGCAGGCGCGTAATATCCGCAAGGCGATTTCGCCGCGGTTGGCAATAACGATTTTTTCGAGCACGGCGATCTACTCGATGACGAACAGCACCTGGTCGAATTCGACCGGGCTGCCGTCTTCCACCAGGATGGCGCTTATCTTGCCGCTCTTGTCGGCCTCGATCTGGTTCATCATTTTCATCGCTTCAATGATACACAGGGTATCGCCAGCATTGACCTGCTGCCCCTGGGTGACAAAAGGAGCAGAAGTTGGTGAGGCTTTGTTATAGAAGGTTCCTACCATGGGTGATTTGACATGGTGCCCGGTCTCGGGCCTCGCTACCTCCACGGGCGCTGCCGCTGGAGCGGCCATCGGCTGGGGCTGTGGTGCCATGGATATGGCAGCCGGCATCTGCTGAGGGTAGCCAGGCGGCTGACGACTGATACGCACCGACTCCTCGCCTTCCTTGATCTCCAACTCGGCGATTCCAGATTCCTCGAGTAATTCGATCAGCTTTTTGATTTTTCGAATATCCATTTAATCGGGCCTCTTATTGACTGGGGGGTGGCAATGGATGCTGGCCGCCTCGAGTGCGAGTCGGTAACTGTCGATTCCAAAGCCGCTGATCACGCCCACGGCGAGATCAGACAGGTACGAGTGCTTACGAAATTGCTCGCGGGCATGCACGTTTGACAGGTGGACTTCGATGAACGGTAACCGGGTCGCGAGGAAGGCGTCGCGTATCGCTATACTGGTGTGGGTATAGGCGGCCGGATTAATGATGATGAACTCTACCTTGTTGCTGGCGGCCTGCTGAATACAGTCGACGATTTCGCCCTCGCTATTCGACTGGAAGGTTTGCAGCGCGACACCCTTTTGCTCGGCAATGCGCGTCAGGTCCTGGTTGATCTCGGCGAGGGTATCGGCGCCGTAGACCTCCGGCTCACGCGTGCCCAACAGGTTCAGGTTAGGGCCATGGATGACCAGGATGTGAGTCATTTGAGTTATCTGTTCGCCCGGATTGAAGATTCGGGGATTCTCACATATCGGCGAGATAGAGTCCAGTTTTCTGGAGATAAGCACAATATTGACGAAGTTGCCGACAATATTTACTAAAATTTAGGATTCTCAACGACTTATAGCAGCGCATCGAGCTGCTTGCGCAATTGTTGCGAAGTCAGCTCCCCATTGTGTTGAAATAAAATCTGCTGATTGCGATCGAGCAGGGCGGTGTAAGGCAGGCTGCCGCTGGGATTGTCGAAGGCAACGTTGTACATGGCGCTACGGTTGCCGCTTAGAAACAGGGGATAGTCGATGCGGTATTCCTCGGCGAAGCGGCGCACCTGTTCCTCGGTGTCAAAGGCGATGCCGAGGATGCGTACGTCACGTTCCGCGTAGGCGCGTTGAATTTCGATGAGGGCGGGTATTTCCCGGCGGCAGGGCGCACACCAGGGGGCCCAGAAGTTGACCACGAGGATTTCACTCTCCCAGTCTTTGAGCAGGGTCTGCCGGCCATCGAGGCCGGTCAGCGGAATGGAGTGCAGCTCGATATTCGGTGCTGCGGACGCCGGTAACGGTTGCGCCGAGGGTGGTTGTAGTAGCTTGAAAAGGCCGGCGCCCGCCAGCAGCGAAACCAGCGCGATCGCGCCGAGCAACAGGCGATTGCGCATTACTGAAAGGTGGCGATGACGTGAGCGGCGAATTGCTCGCCCGACATTTCACCGACGACACGGCGATGGCGAATTTCGCGCCCGGCGGCATCGAAAAACAGGATTGCCGGAGGGCCATAGATTCCGAGTGAACTCATCAGTTCCGTATCCAGGCTATCGTTATCGGTCACGTCCGCCTGCAGGGTATTAACCTGTTCCAGGGCGGCCACTACCTGCGGGTGGGCGAACGCATATTTTTCCATTTCCTTGCAGGAGATGCACCAGTCAGCGTAGAAATCAAGCATGCTGCTACGATTCTGCTGACTCGAATCATTTAACGCGAGCTGCAGACCCTGTTTGCCCTTGATTTGTCGAAAAACGAGATGCTGTGCGCTCTGTCCGGAACCACCCAGCGATGCGGTCAGGCCGCGCAGCGGCTGAATCAGGTCATTACTGCCGGCAGCGGCACCGATCAGGTAGGCCATGCCGTAAATCATTATCAACAGACCGAGCGACTTGGACAGGCGTCGCCAGCCCGATGCCACCTCGTTCAGTGAGTCGAGCGCACCCATGTAAACGGCCGTGGAGATCATCAAAGCAGCGATCAATACCATGGTGACTGCGCCCGGCAGAATACGTTCCAGCAGCCAGATTGCGACCCCGAGCAGGACGATACCAAAAGCGGATTTGACCGCATCCATCCAGGCGCCGGCACGTGGCAGGATGTTGCCCGCGGAGGTGCCGATCAACAGCAACGGCATGCCCATCCCCATCCCCAACGCAAATAATGCCAGGGCTCCGAGCTGCCAGTCCTGGGTCTGAGTGATGTAAAACAGCGCCCCAACCAGTGGCGCGGTAATGCAGGGGCCGACAATAATCGCCGAGAAAATACCCATCAAACCGACCCCGATCAAGGTGCCGCCCTGTTGGCTATTGCTGATCGCGGTCAGTCGAGACTGGATAGCGGCCGGTATCTGCAGGTCGTAAAAACCGAACATGGATAGCGCCAGCAGTACGAAGATAGCGGCGAATACGCTCAGGGTGATCGGGTTCTGGAACCAGATCTGGATGTTGAACTCATTGCCGTAGTAGCCAGCCACGGCGCCGGCCGCCGCGTAGGTCACCGCCATCGCGAGCACGTAGACCAACGACAACACGAAGGCGCGGGAGGTGGTCACTGATTCGCCTTGTCCCGCGATTATGCTGGAAAGTATCGGGATCATCGGAAACACGCAGGGCGTGAAGGTCAAGCCGATTCCGGCAACAAAGAACAGCCCGATAATGACCAGCAGGCTCTTGTCTTTCAGAAACGCGGTAAACTGATCCTGTTCCGAAATCGATGCCGGAGCGGTATTCTTCGACGTGCCTGGCAGGCTTGTGGTGGCGTTGTTACCAGTGTCGAGTTGATCGACGACCTGGATCAAACCCGCGCCTGCATCGATGTCGAGGTACTTGGTGATCGGTGGGTAACAGATGCGATCTTCGACGCAGCCCTGGTAGCTATAGGATAACTGGATTCGATTGCTCGCATTGGCGTCAGAAATCAGCGGAATGGCCAGGCTAACCTGGTCGTAGATGACCTCGGTGGGGCCGAAGAACTCGTCGTCTTTTACTTTACCGCGCGGCACCGAAATGGGGCCGATGGCGTGGCCGTCGCCATTGACCAGTGCAATCTTGATCTTGTCGCGATACAGGTAAATGTTTTTGGCCAGCACGATATTAGTCTGTACGACGTTGTTGGCGTCGAGTCGTGCCGACAGCAGAAAGGCCTGATCCGGATGCAGGATTTCAGACTCGTCATCGAGCCCGAGGTCCTGGCCCAGTGACTGTAGTGCGGCGAGCGCGTTGCCGCTGTCGCCGGTTGTGCTACTGGATATCTTGCTCGACCGTTGTTGATTATCGAGATTACTGGTGACTTCACCGAGCAGCGACTGCAAGGTGGCGATATCATCCCCGGCGCCAGCAGTGCTGGCAGAGCGGTTGCTCCAGGCGGTCGGGGTGATCTGCGCGTTCGAGGCCAGGTCGACAGTCAGTAATTGTTTCAGCGGGGGGTAGCAGACACCGATATCGGCACATCCCTGGCTGGTCGCCCTGACTTCCAGTCGACTGGCCGGGTTTGCATCGAACAGGATTGGCAACTCGATGGTGACGCGGTCGCGATAGGTCTCTATTTCACCGAAGAATTCATCGTGCTTGAGTTTGCCGTCGGGTATTTGTGCCACGTCGAAACGTGCCGGCGCATCACTGCTCTCGATCAAAAAATCGAAACGCTCACGATACATGTAGTATCCCGGTGCTATGCGGTATTCAGCAACGAGCTTGTCACCGTCGATCCAGGCACTCAGGCTGAAGGCTTCTTCGGGTGGCAACAGTTCCTGATCCTGTGCCTGTGCCAGCGGACCCTGCAGTGCCAGCAGTACCAGCAGCAGGCTAAAGATTCTTATACTTTTGATCATCGAGTTGTAACGGTTATCCGGTCCAGGTAATCGGGGTCGCCAGAGTCTATCTTAAAAGGCAATATCTCTGCTACAGCGTAAGGGCCAGCAGATTTTAGCGCGCTTTTGTAAGGCGCCGAGACGCGCGGCGCAGGCCTTGATGGAGCTCTTGTGCTCTGTGCCATTGCGTAATTCTCCTTCCAAACCATATATAGACCCCAGTTGTGGCAAAATGTTTACACTTCCTGCGAGTTTATTATTACCCCGGTAGCTTGCCGGTCGCCCTCCAGAGCGAAGCAGGAGGAAATCATCAGACGGAGTTCGCACATCAGTTTATCCATGGCAGCGGTTGAATAGATGGTATGCTAACCACACCTATGTCGATGTGCTTTATAAATCCAGTCTGCAGAAATACTAATTCTAGACCAGATAATGTTAACCGTTTGTTAGTCAAATGTTCCCACTGATTTTATTTTTCTTTCTGGCGGTGCCGATCGTCGAGATTTACCTGCTAATCCAGGTAGGCCAGGTTATCGGTGCAGGCTGGACGATATTGCTGGTCGTGCTCACCGCGGTGATTGGTGTCTGGTTACTCAGGATACAGGGCTTATCGACGTTGACTCGCGCTCAGCGTCGGCTGCAGGAAAATGAGCTGCCGGCACGCGAGATACTCGAGGGTATGGCGCTGGTAGTGGCTGGCGCTTTTCTGCTGACACCCGGTTTTTTCACCGATACCCTCGGCTTCCTGCTGTTGTTTCCGCCGACCCGCATCTGGCTGGCGAGTCTCGTGGCATCGCGCATGGTGGTGTCGGGTTCGATGCACGCCCATTCTCTGCACGAGCGGGCAAACCAGGGCCAGCCAGATCACGGGGACCCGCTGCAGGGTCGACCGCGCCGGCATCATGACGCTGACGTCATCGATGGCGTCAAGTACCGCCGCGACGACGATTAATTTCGGCTTAAACGCGGAAATTTCCCTTTTTTATTGGCATTACGCTTGAAACGGTCAATTTCTCCCCCATTTTGCTTGACTACGAAAAGTCGCTGAATATCATTAGCACTCTCAAGCGGCGAGTGCTAATTCGCGGCGTTATTTACAGGTCCATCCTTAATTGGTTGGCGAAACATTAACAAGATAATGGAGCATAGTAACAATGAAGATTCGTCCCCTGCATGATCGAGTAGTCGTCAGGCGTCAGGAAGAAGAGCGTACCACTGCCGGTGGCATCGTGATTCCTGATTCAGCTACTGAAAAGCCCAGCATGGGTGAAGTCCTCGCGGCTGGTATCGGTAAAATCACCGATTCGGGCGATGTACGCGCACTGGATGTAAAAGTTGGCGACAAAGTTTACTTCGGCAAATATTCCGGTACCGAAATCAAGGTAGACGGCGAAGAACTGCTGATCATGCGCGAAGATGACATCATCGCGATTGTTGAATAATTCGGACACATTAAGAGGTTAAAGGTAAATGAGTGCAAAAGACGTAAAATTTGGTGATGATGCGCGTTCGCGCATGGTCAAAGGCGTAAACATCCTGGCCAACGCAGTAAAAGTAACGCTGGGCCCGAAAGGACGTAACGTGGTTCTCGACAAGAGCTTTGGCGCACCCACCGTTACTAAAGACGGTGTATCGGTTGCCAAGGAAATCGAACTGGAAGACAAGTTCGAAAACATGGGTGCACAAATGGTCAAGGAAGTTGCTTCACAGACTTCCGACGTGGCCGGTGACGGTACCACTACTGCGACTGTTCTGGCGCAGGCGATTGTTCGCGAAGGCATGAAGTCAGTTGCTGCCGGCATGAACCCGATGGATCTGAAGCGCGGTATCGACAAGGCAGTTTCTGCTGCGGTTGAGCACCTGAAATCCATCTCAACTCCCTGTGCTGATACCAAGGCGATTGCCCAGGTAGGTACTATTTCAGCCAACTCTGACAGCAGCGTCGGCGATATCATCGCTGAAGCAATGGATAAAGTGGGTAAAGAAGGTGTTATCACCGTTGAAGAAGGTTCTTCCTTCGACAACGAGCTCGACGTGGTTGAAGGTATGCAGTTTGACCGTGGTTACCTGTCACCTTACTTCGTCAACGACCAGTCCACCATGTCGGCCGAACTCGAAGAGCCGCTGATCCTGCTGTTCGACAAGAAGATTTCCAACATCCGTGAACTG
>JAJDOF010000095.1 GCA_022340305.1 Gammaproteobacteria bacterium | reverse complement strand
GAACGTCATTAAGGCTGCCTTGTGGTTCTCATCTCTGGTGCCAGGGGTGTTAACGAGTATAAAATCCAGTTCGCACAACGCCACGGTAATAAAGCTGTAGGAGTAGAGAACGATTCGCGTCAGTATATAGTCTCCCGGATCAATGTGAAAACTTTCCCTGCGGTGATTGGTGCAGTTGTTTGCGTGTTTGCTATCGAAAAAATGAGGTGGTTTAAATGAGATTTTATTGCTGTCTGGCGTTGGGCTTGCTGTTGGGTGCCTGTGCGGCGACTCCACCTCTTGCTCCGGTTAAGGCAACTGCAGCGCAGGCATGTGAAGAACCGCGTCCACAGGTTTGTACCATGGACTATCGCCCGGTGTGCGCCAGTCTCACGGATGGGAGTGTAAAAACCTACTCCAACGGTTGCACTGCCTGTGGGGATGCGGCTGTCAGCTCCTGGATCGAAGGCGCCTGTGCCGATTATTGACGCAGATAGCGACCGGTTCAGCGTCGATCATTTGATTATCAATGTGTCGCGGCCGGGTGGCGACGGGACTGAACCACAGGTGCAGGCATGACCAGGCGAAGGTTGTCCTGGCTGGTCTCGCTGCTCGCGCTCGGTGCCATTATCAGTTGTGCCAATGCAAAGCGGGATCCCGACAGCTCCTCTACTTACAGTTATCGCTGCGCAGGCGAGGATCAGGTCATCGTGGTGACGGTTAACGGGGATCGCGGGTACCTGTTTTCAAGGCAGGCGAGCAGTGCCATGCAGCGACAGCCCGGTACCGCGGCATTTGCCGGTGACGACGTCTACTATCTGCCCGATCAACCACGCGAGCTTGCGCCCGGGCAAACTGCTGACATCACTATTAACGGGAAACAACTGGAAAACTGCAAAAACAATCCGCGCGCCGCCGCCTGGGAAGAGGCCAAATTGCGTGGCGTCAGCTATCGCGCCGTCGGCCAGGAGCCGCCCTGGCTGCTGGAGATCCATCGCGACAGTGGGTTTTTACTGGTAACCGAGTACGGCGAAAACCGGCAGCAGTTTCCCTACGTCGAACCGGTGACGGATGCGGTGCGGAAATCCGCGAGCTATACCTCGGCAGCAAACGGTGACGGCATCAGGATCACCCTGCGGGACGGCGACTGCCGTGACAGCATGAGTGGCGAGGTTTTCCACAGCCAGGTCGAGATCAGCTGGCCTGAGCGGACGCTGCTCGGCTGTGGCAGGGCACTGCATTGATGGGTCGGCTGGTCATCGCCTTGCTGCTGTTGGCCGCTAGCGCCTGCGTGGCTGCCGCCCGGCAAATCGAGGGGTATTATCGATTTGGCCACGAAGTGAACACGGTCTGCAGCGGTGAGCCCGAGGCCTGTTACTGGCTGGTCGACACCGACGCGGAAATCCGCCAGCAACTCAAACAACAGGTGGCGGGCCTGGCGCCTTATACGCCGGTTTGCCTGGAACTTGTGGCCGAGATTTCCGCGACCAGGGCGGATGGTTTCGGTCGTGATTATGACGGCAGTATTCGAGTGCGCGAAGTGCTCGGGCGCTGCGCTGCAGAGGTCGTCGCGATGGCGACTCAACTGGAAGATTTACAGCACCGGCGCTGGGAGTTGCACCGCATCGACGCTGTCAAACTGGAGGATTTCGCGCGCCAACTGGGTTATACCGATGACATACCCCCGGCAAAGGTACCGGATCTCGATTTTGGCGAGCAGGGATTCGTGTCGGGTAATACCGGCTGCAACCAGTTTCAGGGCCAGGCCCGCGTTGTCGATAGCCAGCTGATCCTGTCGCAACTGGCAACGACTGCAATGCTGTGCGACGGCTTTGCCGGTGAGCTTGAAATACAATTGCAGTTGTTGTTTCGCAATCCGCTTGTTATCGCGCGTGACGGCTCTGCGCTGATTCTACGAGCGGCTGACAGGGAACTCTACTATCGCTTGCGCGACTGGGTGAATTAGCGGTTTGGGTCATTGACCGACTGCCTACAACAAATCGGTCAACAGGATGCCGATACCGATGCGATTGATGTGAGCGTTGTAATCGATCAGGCTTTCGCCGTAACCGTTGAAGTATTGCAGGTAGCCGCGGTAGCGGCCTTCTAGCGGAAAAGTCCAGTCGAGCTGGAGCGCGCCCCGGTTTTCGTCGGTGTCGAGGTTGTTGCGCAGCATCGCCGAAACCTCGTGGTCGAACTTGCGATAGGCGACGGTGAATTCGAAATTCCCCATGTAGTCCTCGATATCGGGATTATCGTCGCCGTGGGGATCGAGCGGATCGTCCTTTTCGCTCTCGGGTACGCGCCACCAGGCCTTGAGGTAATAGACGTAGCGCGAACGCTCCCAGACGAGCCCCGCGTAGATACGGTTCCAGCTGCGCGACGTTGGCTGGCTGCGCCCGTTAGACTCGTGCGACAGGCCCAGCGACATCAGGGTCGCGTCGCCGCCGAACGGATTCCAGGACAGCGGCGCCACCCAGAAAATTTCCGGCTCGTAATTGGTCTCGCGAAAGGGCGCCGATATTCCGGTGTTATAGACTTGCCAGAAAGCGCGCAGCGTGAAGCCGCCAAAAATCGCGTCGTTGTCGGTGAATACTCCCTCGGCTATTGGCAGCTTGAGGCTGATCTGGAACTGCGCCTCGAAGTTATCCAGTAACTCGTTGGGATCACCGCCCTCAATCTCGTAGGGTGTGTCGTTGGGGTTACTGGCCCAGGTCAAGGGCAGGAAATAATTGCGCCGATGCGCTATCAATACCGAACGATTGTGATCTAATCCGCGTTCACGCGCGATGCGCTCGATGACAAGCGACTCGGCCGGCGGCGTCTCGGTCCCGGTCTGCGAACCGCTGTCAGGTTGGACCTCGATAGTGGTAGCAGTTTCAACTGACTGCGCCAGCGCCCCCAGGGGGAGGAGTAACAGCAGGCCGAGAATTCGCAACATGGTTGTCGTGCCGGAACATGGAATGTGGACATTCTAACAGCTTGATGCCGCCGAGAAACGCTGCGTTATGCGAAAAGCGCTGTTATTCTATGCAGCCATTGACCCTGAAAGATGAGTGCTGCGCCTTGTTGAAATGTGGTAAAAATGTCTGTGCTGTTATTTGCGGCCTGCTGTTGTCGAGCTGTGCCAGCCTGGGCCCGACCTATAACTACAATGAAGTGGTTGTCCTCAACCAGTCGCGCGTGGCGGTGCGCGATGTCCTCATCTCGGCAACGGAATCGGGCCGCATGTTCAGCTGTGGCAATATCGCGCCGCGCGGCATTTGCTCGAACAAGTTTCCGCCTCAGCTCTACCGGGGCAACCCGATCCAGATTACCTGGATGGTTGGTAGCGGGCAGCGTCGCAGTATATCGGTCGAGCTCGAGTTGCCGGAAAGCTTGAATCCTGAACTGCCGCTGCGCGGCGTACTTGTGATCGATGGACAGGGTGCGATCGACGCCTATTTGCAACAGGAGGCGCCGGGTCCTGATCCGTAAGGCTGCCTCGGTCATGGTAATTTGACCCCGCGCGATTGATCCACTATAGAAAGCGTTGTATACAATCGATCAGCAGCCGCTAACCTGCTTACCAGTATCCGTGTGAGGAAGATTTTCCATGCGACAGTTAACACTACCTTCGGGCCATGCCATGCCGGTATTCGGACTCGGAACCTGGCGTATGGGAGAACACCTCGACCGCTTTCAGGACGAGACCGATTTGATCCGGGGAGCGCTGGATCTCGGCATAACCCTGATCGATACCGCCGAGATGTATGGTGAGGGTGGTGCCGAGGAGGTGATTGGTGAAGCGATTCGCGGGCGCCGTGACGACCTCTTCCTGGTGAGTAAATTTTACCCGCACAATGCGAGCCGCAGCGGCGTCGTCGAAGCCTGCGAGCGCAGTTTGCAACGTCTGAAATGTGACTGCATCGACCTTTACCTGCTGCACTGGCCCGGTGGAATTCCGCTCGAACAAACTTTCGCAGGGCTGCAGGCATTGCAGGAAAGCGGCAAGATTCGCGATTACGGTGTCAGCAATTTTGACCTGCATGACCTGCGGGCTATTCCCGAAGCCTACCGTGACAGACTTGGAGGTAACCAGGTTTTTTATAATCTCGCGCACCGTGAACCCGAATGGGCAGTAGCCGACTGGTGTCGCCAGCGTGGCACGCCATTAATGGCTTACTCGCCGCTCGACCAGGGCGGAGAATTGCTGAAATCATCGGTTATTGCCAAGGTCGCAGAGAACCATGGAGCCAGCCCGGCGCAAATCGCACTCGCCTGGCTGCTGCATCAGCCGGAAACCGTGGTGATTCCCAAATCGGCCAGGTTGAAGCGCATCGAGGATAATCTCGCTGCCCTCGATATCGAGCTCAGCGCAGGTGATCTGCAAGACCTGGACTCGGCCTTCCCTGCGCCGCAGCGAGCGGTGCGCCTGGGAATGCGTTAGTGCCGGTCAAGCTTGAGGTCGAGTCCACTCGTTGATCCGGGGTTGGCAGCTTGAAGCAGCCGCTCCCGGTCCTGAATCGATCGGTTCAAAAGTAATGGGCCATTATCTGCTTTTACCTTTAAGAGTTGATTTGATCAACTTCCCAAAGTCTTTCTCCTTTCTTCTTTTCTCGAAGTAAGACATATCGTTGAACGCGGATTCATTTTTCATTTTTATGTAGTTTTTATAGCGTTGTGTCGACAATTCGCCTTCTTCTATTGCCGACAATATCGCACAGCCTTTTTCGTTGGAATGGGTGCAGTTATTAAATTTACAGTTCTGCGAAAGCTCGACTATTTCCGCAAATGTTTCGTCAATACCCGTATCTACCGACATGTTGCCCAGCTCTCTCATCCCCGGGGTATCGATCAGCATGGCCCCGTTCTCCAGCTGTATCAGTTCGCGACTGGTCGTGGTGTGTCTGCCCTTGCTTTGTTTTTTACTAACGGACTGAGTTTCAAATTGTCTGCTGCCCAGGATGCTATTGAGCAATGTTGTTTTGCCAACACCTGATGAGCCGAGTAAACAGCAGGTTTTACCGGGCAATAAGAAATTTTTAATCGCATCAATATTGTCTCCACTCGAACTACTGAATGCCAGCACAGTAACTTGAGGGGCGATGCTCGAGATGTGTGCTTTTAGTTTATCAACTTCATTTTGCGCAATGAGATCGCACTTGCTTAGCAATATGACAGGAATAATTCCGCTTTCGTTGACCATGACCAGGTAACGCTCCAGGCGGCCAGGATTAAAATTGTAGTCAGCGGATTGAATAACGAAGGCAACATCAATATTTGCCGCGATTAACTGGAAGTCAACCTGCTTTCCGGCTGTTTTTCTGCTTAGCAAAGTTTTCCGGGGTATTACCCCATGGATGATCGCATGAGTCTCATCGTCATAAAAATCTGCGTATACCCAGTCGCCTGTAGTTGGCAGGTCGGTAGGAGAATTTGCGCTATAGAATAGATTTCCCGATAACTCGGCTATCACCGCTACCGGACCATTGGTTATTGTGTATCTATCCTTGTGTACTGATACTACCCGGGCAATCTCGTGAGCAGCGACTTTGTCAGCGTCGAGTCGGCTTCTAAACCAATGGCTAAACCCTAATTTATCCAGCCTGTCCATATTTCAGATAATATCTCGATCTCGTGTGGTAGATAACGCTCGCATCGGTCGCGCGCCGCTGCTGTGTCGGACCGAGTGCGATTGGCAGGCATGTTATTCATCCAGATACTTCCAGGTGACCAGGCCATCGAATTCGCGCACCGGAATGTTAGCAATATCTGACAATTGCGCCATCCTGCAGTTGACCGAAATAAGTTCCCTGCCATCATCGTCGGTAGTTGTGTAATGAGTTGTGCACCCACATTCTCCACAGCGATGATAGGTAATCGTTTTCTCTCCCCATGCATAAGTATTTCCGGGTTTACTGCCGGAAGTAACTTTCACATTTTCTTCATCATAGTATGCCCAAAGAGCGCCCAGGCGATTGCACATGGAACAATTGCAGCGCGTAATGGAGGCAGGAGGTGCGCTTGCAGCTAATTTTAAATTTCCACAATGGCACTCGGCATTAAACATTTCTATATCTTAAAAGCCTGGGTATATGCTTGACAATTCGCCCGGTGGCAAGATGCACACGCAGCGTGCATTTAGTACGGTTACAGGCGTTTGTTATGTGGCGGTCCACAAGCCAATCTCCGTCAGTGCAGTTGCTTTCGCGAATGTGATTGCAGACTTCTGACCCTGACCCTGACAGGGGTCAGGGAGTCATTTCTGCTAACATAAACAGCAATTGATCCCGGTGCAGGAGTAAGGCCGGTTGTCGGATACAACACGCTTAACCGCCGGAAGTTTCTGCGGCAACAATTTTCGCTACCAATGGATCTTGACGCATTCGAGTTCTGTGGTCTGCGATCCTGGGGAACTGTTCAGGATTTACCCCGTCTGATTCGAGCCATTGAGCCAGGGTAAATAGATAAATATCACAGGTACTGTAGCGTTCACCCAATACCCATGGGCCGTGGAACTCACGTTCAATCAAGGCAAACGAGTCGCCTACGGATTGAGGAACCTTCTTTTGCATCGCCGCGATTGCCAGTGGATCATCAGCCCACCGGTTACCCCGCAATCTATGTGCATGCGCTACGTGAACGGTAGAGCAAAGGTAACTATTGAAAGCATTCATTCGGGCAAGCTCGAAGATATCGTCAAGGGGTGCCAGACCAGCATCGGGATAAGTTTGGCATACGAACTGCAGAATGGCCGGGGTCTCCGTCAAGATGCCGCGACTGGTGACCAGAGTGGGCACACGGCCCTTCGGATTCATGCGCAGGTATTCGGGTGAGTTTTCCTCTTTCTCGGCAAAGTTCACGCGTACGGTTTCATACTCGGCTCCAACCTGTTCAAGCGCGATATGGGTTGCGAGGGCGCATGTATCTGGTGCGTAGTATAACTTGAGCATTGGGCGTCTCCTGGACATGCAAACTTGTGTGAATGTGGCCAAAGGGCAATGGTTTTAAATAGTTAGCAACCATTGATCTCTGCCCCGGATTTTACATGTATGGCGCTTGAATTAGTCTATTTTACAACATGTTTATCAACGAATAGATCTGTCAATTTAGTCCCTTCCACGGTTGTGTTAACGGACTTTTGCTTTCCAGCCGGATCACTTACTTCTAGCCAGCTGTCGTACCACCGTCGATTTGGAATGCGGCCCCGGTGACGAAGCGTGCATCGTCGGCCGCAAGGTAAACAATAGCAGATGCGATTTCTGCAGGTGTCGCTATTCGTTTCAGTGGTGCTTCATCAACGAGTGATTGTTCCTCGGCCGCCGGATCACTAGCCCGCTCGATACCATCGCGCCGAACCATGTCAGTGTCGACATAACCAGGGCAAACACAGTTTACGCGGACTTCGGGTGCGAATTCGAGCGCCATGGCACGGGTCATGTTGACGACCCCGCCTTTGGAAGCGCAATAGACAACAAGGTCTGAAGCGCCAATCAGGCCGACGTCAGATGCCAGGTTGATGATGTTACCATTACTCTCACGTAGGGCCGATAACGCCGCGCGGATACAGAAAAAAGTGCCTCTTAGATTGATATTCAGCATCTGATCCCAGGCGGCCTCATCGAAGTCTTCGATCGGTCCCAGCCTGGCTACCCCGGCGCTATTAACCAGTATATCGAGACCTCCCAGATCCTTGATTGCGTTGTTCACGATGGCTTCACAACCTGCCGCCGTAGCGACATCACCAGGCGCAGATATGAGCCTCTCCGCGTTACCCAATTCTGCAATTGCTTTTGCCGTCGACTCGGTCGTTCTGCCGTTTATAGCAACGAGCGCGCCGCTATCAAGAAAAGCCTCGACGGCTCCTCGTCCAATGCCTCGCGTCCCTCCCGTGACCAGAACACGTTTATCTTTTAAGTCGACTTGCATTGGATTTTCTCCATTAGAATGAACAGCACCTGTCGCCTTGGGTTTTGCCGCCTGGCACCTCGCATCGACGGCGCGGTTTTGTCACGTCCGACTGCAGGCGTTTGATACTCATTGAGCCTTCCCCTCCAGCTTACCGCCGCAGCGGTAAACTGGAAGGTCACCACAACCAATGGAGAAGACTCGATGAAATTCTATACCCAACAGCACCGTTATACCTGCGGAATTGACCTGCATGCGCGTTC
>JAJDOF010000056.1 GCA_022340305.1 Gammaproteobacteria bacterium | reverse complement strand
GAAAAGGTTGCGCTGGTGCGTGAAGGATTGCGTGCGCTGAGCGAACGCGAGAGCACTCGCCGGTTGGCACAATCAGCTGGCAGCCCGCCCCGGTTGAAGGCACCCCCGTCGACAGCCCGGTTCGGCATGATCCCGGTTGATAGCTCGGTGGAGATCGATCAGCTTCGTGCTGCAGACCATCATCCGATCAATCAGCTAAACGGCAGACAGGTGCTGGTACACCCTTTTGTAATTGGGGGGTGGCTGGGGAGAACCTGCACAAGCGTGATGATGTTTTAAAGATGCTCAACGACCTGCCCCCAGTGCCGCTAGCATCACAGAAAGAGGCATTGTATTTTATCGAAGGTAATGAACTGATGGGACAGGGAATCGGTTTTATCGACGCCCATCTCCTGGCATCTACTTCATTGGCGGGAGCAGCCCTTATCTGGACTCGCGACAAGCGTCTGCAAAAGATCGCCAGGAAACTAAATCTGGCTGCCGACTGATTGCCTTGCCGGCTTCTGCATCATCTACGACTTTGCCGCCTGGCACCCATAGCTGTTCAACGGAATATATGGAGGCTGAGGGCGGAATCGAACCGCCGTACACGGCTTTGCAGGCCGCTGCATGACCACTCTGCCACCCAGCCTTCGCGTTTAAAGCTTGCTCGCTAAATTGCCAGGCTCTCGGGGCGTCACCCCGATGACCTGTTCCAGCATGCTATCTTACTCGATTGGCTTAACCGAATGGTAGCTGCTGGCCAAAAAAAGCCCCGATCGAATCGAGGCCTTGAAACTGGAGCGGGAAACGAGATTCGAACTCGCGACCCCAACCTTGGCAAGGTTGTGCTCTACCACTGAGCTATTCCCGCAAAAGAGCCGCTATTCTATCGATTCGCCCTGACCTGTCAAGCTGGCAGAGCGCTGAAATCCCTAACCGTCACGTGTTAATGTCGGCCAGGCCGCACGCAGGTAAATGACCATCGAGTAGATGGTCAAAATTGCCGCCAGGTAATAAATAGCCAGACCGGTATCATACACGGGCAAACCCATCAGCGGTTCGTGGTATATCATTAATCCGAGCGCCGTCATTTGCGCCATGGTCTTGGCTTTACCGATAAAGGAAACTTTCACCGATGCGCTGCTGCCGAGTTGCGCCATCCATTCGCGTAGCGCCGACACCGATATTTCGCGGGCGATGATGATTAGCGACGGCAGTGCGACGTAAATGCTCGGATTTGCCTGCACCAGCAGGACGATAACGACTACCACCATCAACTTGTCGGCGACCGGGTCGAGAAAAGCACCAAACGGCGATTCCTGTTGCATCGTACGGGCCAGGTAACCATCCACCCAGTCGCTGAAACCAGCCAGCGCAAAAATCGCGAAGGCTGCCTCGTTAACCCATCTGAACGGCAGGTAAAACACGATCACAAACAGAGGAATCAGCGCAATCCGACAAAGTGTGATGGCAGTTGGCAGGGTTAATCGCATCGCAGGGGTATCTGGAAATTAGCCGTGAAAACTATCATAGATCGCCTGCGCGGTCTCGCGGTTAATACCCTTGATTTGCATCAGCTCTTCCACGCCGGCGGACTGCACACCTTGCAGCCCGCCAAACGTGTTCAATAGCATCTGACGTTTACGCACGCCAATGCCCGGGATTTCCTCGAGACGCGAGCGCCGTCGAGCCTTGGCGCGTGCCTGGCGGTGCCCGGTGATGGCGAAGCGATGCGCTTCGTCGCGGATCTGCTGGATCAACAATAACGCCGGCGAATCCAGCGGAAAATTCAACGCCGCCATTTCTTCATCGATGATGTCTTCGTAACCGGCGCGCCGCTCGGCGCCCTTGGCGACCCCGAACACGCGCAGTTGTGGCTTGATGGTCGGAATATTGAGCCCTTCGAGCACTTCCAGCGCGATTCCCAGCTGCCCCTTGCCGCCATCGATCAGAATCATATCGGGCAGCTGTTCGGGCATGGCCTGGCGTTTTTCATAACGGCGCTGCAGTACCTGGCGCATCGCCGCGTAATCGTCACCGGGCTCGATATCCTTGATGTTGTAGCGCCGGTACTCGCTCTTGATTGCACCTTCACGGCCGAACACCACGCAGGAGGCCTTGGTTGCCTCGCCCATGGTATGGCTGATATCAAAGCACTCGATGCGCTCGGGCGGATTTTCGAGATGCAGTATTTCGACCAGGTTTTGCAGGCGTTTGCTCAGCAGACTCGCCGACAGCAGGTAACTGTCCAGTGCCTGCCTGGCGTTGACAATCGCACTTTCGAGCGCATGGCGACGCTTGTCGCGCACGCGGTGGGTGATGCGAATACGCGCGGGATTGAGTTGATTCAGCGACTCGGTCAGCACCGCCAGGTTCTCGAGGTCGTGGCTGACGATGATTTCACCCGGTGCCGGGTGATTGGAGTAGTGCTGCATGATGAAGCTTTCGATCAGGCTGGGCGCATCGGTATCGAGTTTGGCGCGATTATAAAACGGCTTGTTACCGAGCGAGGTGCCATTGCGAATCATGAATAGCTGGATGCAACTGAAATCATCGCGCAGCTCGCAGGCAATGATGTCGATATCACCGTGAAAATCGGTGACAAACTGCTTTTCGGTGATGCGGCGCAGGGTGTCGATACGGTCGCGCACCTGTGCGGCCTGTTCATAGTCCAGCGCCTCGGCATGGTGCTCCATCAGCTCGATCTGCTGGTCGATTAGCGCACTGCTCTGCCCCTCCAGAAACAATTGCGCCTGCTCGATCTGGCGCTGATAACTCGCCTTGTCGGTATGGCCGACGCAAGGGCCGGTGCAACGCTTGATTTGGTATTGCAGGCAGGCTCGAGTACGGTTGGACAGCGCCGAATCCTCGCAGTTGCGCAGTTGAAACAGGCGTTGCACGTGGTTGATGGTATAGCGTACCGAGCCTGCACTTGGAAAGGGTCCGTAAAACGTGCCTTTACGCTTGTCGGGCTTGCCACGAAACACGGTCAGGCGTGGGAAGTCGTGGTTACTCAGACAGATATAGGGGTAACTCTTGTCGTCACGAAACAGGATGTTGTAGCGCGGGTTGAGATTTTTTATCAAATCGTTTTCCAGCAACAACGCTTCGCTCTCGGTACGCGTGTTGATGACTTCGATACGCTTGATGTTGTTGACCAGCGACAGGATGCGGGTCGACAGGCCGGTCTGGCGAAAATAGCTCGCCAGGCGTTTTTTCAGGTTTTTCGCCTTGCCGACGTAGATGACCTTGTCGTTACGGTCGATCATGCGATACACCCCGGGAAGTCCGTTCACGTGCGCCAGAAATTCCTTGTGATCGAATTTGTCCGTCTGGGGAACAGCTTTACTCATCAAAGCGCCTCACGGATTTTTTCGAGGACCCGCTCGAAGCACGCGGCGGTGAGTTTGCCGGTATGCAGGTTGTAGCGACTCGGATGATACGAACTGAAAAGCCTGCGGCCATCCTGCAGCAGGTAATGCGCTGCATGCGCAAACGGATAGTCGGCCTGGCGCAGTTCCAGCGCCTTGATCACCGCGCGATGCGCGATACCGCCCAGCGCGAGCACCGCGCCAGCGGATGGCACCCCCTTGATTTCGCCGCGCAGGAAGGTATTGCAGGTGTTCACTTCGTCGGGGTCCGGATGGTTCTGCGGCGGCAGGCACTTGACCGCGTTGGTCACGCGACAATCGATGAGTTGCATGCCGTCGCTGAGCGAGCGGGATTGTGGCTGGCTGGCGAATCCATAAGCGAACAGCGAGGCGAATAACAGGTCGCCCGAGGCATCGCCGGTAAAGGGCCGGCCACTGGCATTGGCGCCGTGCAGTCCGGGTGCGAGGCCGACGATGAGCAGTTTCGCGCTGCTGTTTCCCATCGCCACAACGGGTGCACAGTGATAGTCGGGATATTGTATCTTTACCTTTTCACGATACGCCGCGAGCCGGGGGCACAGTTGGCAGTCTTGCGGAGGGGTCACAGCTATCTATTCCGCACTACTGAACTCAACCATCCCCTGCTCCACTGCTATCTTGACCAGGTCCACCTCGTTCTGTGCGCCCAGTTTTTCCAGCAGGCGCAGGCGATAGGTGCTGACGGTTTTTGGACTCAGGCACAGCTTTTCTGAGATTGCGGCATTGGTCAGGCCGTGGGAGATCATCAGCATCACCTGGAATTCGCGCCGTGACAGCCGATCGATCGGATTGTTCTGGTTGCCCGGCAACAGGGACAGCGCCAGTTGCTGGGCAATGCTGGGCGCAATGTAGGCGCCACCGTTGTATACCTGTTTGATGGCGAGCAGCATGTCGTCGACGCCACATTCCTTGGTCAGGTAGCCGCGCGCGCCGATTTCGAGCAGGCGTTTGGGGAAAGTTTGCTCGTTGTGGACGGTCAGCACGATAATCTTCTGCCCGGGATCACGCTGCAGAATTCGTCGACAGGCTTCGACTCCGCCGATCCCGGGCATGCTGACGTCCATCAGTATCACGTCGGGATTGAGCTGTTGCGCGAGGGTGACCCCGTCTTCGCCACAGTTTGCCTCGCCAACGACGCGAATCTGACCGCTGTCTTCCAGCAGGCGTCGAATGCCGGTTCGCACCAGCACATGATCGTCGGTGAGCAATACGTCTATCATGGGTTCAACCTGTTCAGCAGGCGGGTGGCGACAGTGCAAGGATCATAGCACACTATCCTACTGCATGTAGGCCAGGACTCGTAGGCTAGTGGACCGATTGGGACAACCGGCAGGCTAAAAGCGAACCAGAATCGATCCCCAGGTAAATCCGCCACCGAAAGCTTCCAGCAGCAATAGTTCACCGCGCTGGATGCGCCCATCACGCACCGCGACGTCGAGCGCCAGCGGCACCGAGGCCGCCGAGGTGTTGCCGTGTTTGTTGACAGTTACCACGACCCGCTCCATCGACATCTTCAGCTTGCGCGCGGTCGCGGTGATGATGCGGATGTTAGCCTGGTGTGGCACCAGCCAGTCGATGTCGGATTTTTTCATCTGGTTGGCGGCCAGGGTTTCATCGACGATGCGCCCGAGCGTATTGACCGCCATTTTGAAGACTTCGTTACCGCGCATTTCGACAAAGGCCTTGCCGGCCTTGACCTGGTCAAAACCGTCTCCGACACCGTGCGGTACCCACAGCAGATTTTCGTATTTGCCGTCGGCATGGATGTGGCTGGAGAGAATGCCGGTTTCATCGTCGGCCTGCAGGATTACCGCACCGGCACCGTCACCAAACAGCACACAGGTGCCGCGGTCCTGCCAGTTCAGAATGCGCGAAAACACCTCGGCGCCAACCACCAGCGCGGTGCGTGCGCTGCCGGTCTTGATGAATTTTTCCGCGACTGCGAGTGCGTAGATGAAGCCGGTGCAAACCGCCTGGATATCAAATGCCGGGCAACCGTGAATATCTAGCCTGGCCTGTAATATACAGGCGGAACTCGGGAAGATTTTATCCGGGGTCGAAGTCGCAAAAATGATCAGGTCGATGTCGGCGGGGTCGATACCAGCCGCTTCGATAGCACTGCGCGATGCCTGCTCCGCCAGGTCGACGGTAGTTTCGTCGTCGGCGGCAATGTGGCGCTGCTCGATCCCGGTTCTTTCGCGGATCCACTGATCCGAGGTTTCGACTATTTTTTCCAGGTCATGATTGGTCATGACATTCTTTGGCAGGTAACCGCCGGTGCCGATTATTCGGGCATAGCTCACGTTACTGCTTCCTCTGCCTGTTTGAAATGACTTTCGATTACGCTGGATATTCGCTGCGGCACATCCTTTTCAATTTCGATGCTGGCGATGCGAATCGCGTTGAGAAACGAACTGGTGTTGGCGCTTCCATGGCTCTTGACGACGATGCCGTTCAACCCGAGCAACGTGGCGCCGTTGTAGCGGCCGGGATCGAGCTTGCGGCGCACCGCCGACAGCACCGGCATCGCGACCACCGCGGCAAGCCTGGTGCGCCAGTTACGCTTGAACTCGGATTGCAGCACGTGGCTCACCAGTGCCGCGAGGCCTTCACCGGTTTTCAGCGATACGTTGCCGACGAAACCATCGGTAACAATGACATCAACCGTGCCTTTATAAATATCGTCACCTTCGACAAAACCATGGTAGTTCAGGCCACTCTCGGCGATTAGCTGGCTGGCACGCTTGATCGACTCACTGCCCTTGACGGCTTCTGAACCAACGTTCAGCAAACCGATACTGGGGTTTTTTATGCCTTCCACCGAACGCGCCAGCACCGAGCCCATCACGGCGAATTCAAGCAGGATCTCGGGTTCACATTCGAGATTGGCGCCGAGATCGAGCATGTGGGTATGGCCCTTGATACCGGGCAAGGCGGTGCAGATCGCCGGTCGACTGATGCCTTTAATGGTTTTTAGCACGAATTTACTGGTGGCCATCAGCGCACCCGTATTGCCGGCGCTGACGCAGGCCTGCACCGATCCATCGTCTACCAGGTTAATCGCCACGCGCATCGACGAATCCTTTTTCTTCTTCAGCGCAACGACTGGCATTTCGTCCATCGCGACGATTTCCGAAGCGTGATGAATGCGGATGCGCGGATTGTCGCTCAGTCCATGATTTTCGATTTCAACCTGCAGCTGCTGCTGATCGCCGACCAGCACCAGTTCGAGACCGGGAAATTCGTCCAACGCAAGCTTTGCCGCGCCCACAGTCACCGGGGCTCCATGGTCACCTCCCATGGCGTCGAGCGCGATTATTTGTTTTCCCATTCAGGCTGTATCCGAAATAAATACGGGCGGTAAATTCCGCCCGTAATCAACTGATACTGCAGTTCGGTCTACTCGTCGTCGTCTTCGACGACTTTATCCGCGATTACCTTGCGGCCTTTGTAATAACCATCTGCGCTGAGGTGGTGACGAATATGGGTTTCACCGGTGGTCGGCTCGACCGACAAGGTGGCAGTTCCCAGGGCGTCATGGGAACGTCTCATGCCCCTTCTCGATGGGGTTTTACGACTTTTCTGAACAGCCATGTTTATCTCCAGTTAGCTTAATCTGTCGTTTTCAGTTGCTGTAAAACTGCAAACGGATTTTCTTTCACGGGGGTTTCGGCCGATAACTCCGAAGCCCGCCAGTTTTCGTTGCATGCGGTATCTTCATGCATTGCGACCAATGGTAGCGCGAGGATCAGTTCATCTTCGACAACCTCTACGATATCGATATATCCATCGTCACTATATACGGTGTCTTCGCTACTGTGACTGAGCAACTCATCGCTCGCGTCAATCAGCAACCTGAAGTTCACATCCAGTGGTAACTCCAACGGCTTGAGGCAGCGTTGACATTCCAGTTCCAGACTGGTCTGCAATCGTCCTGCCAGCATGGGTACGTCGAACTCACTGCGCAAAAATTCAAAGTTAACAGCAATAGTCCGCCCATCCACGCCAGCATCGTCGAGTTGCAACAACTCGCCGAGGCGCTTCAGTTCGGATAACGCTATTTCACCCTCGAAACAGCCTTTCTGGGCCACTTCCTTTTGAACCTGGTAACTCTTACGCATCTTGTCCCGCATAAGGCGGCGATTTTACATGCTTGTGGATAACAATGTCTATTCAATTCGCCGCTAAAATAACTGTCATTAGGTATTCTTTCGACGCTTGTAATATACTGCGCGACCGCTGCCCGACCCACTCGGACCAGGCAGATAAATTTGACCGTAACGCCTGGAACACAGCTTAGTGCAAACAAAACTCATACTTGCCAGCAGTTCGCCCTTTCGCCAGCAACTGCTGGACCGCCTGCAGCTGAAATTTGACTGTCTCGCGCCCGAGGTGGATGAATCGATCCTGGCCGACGAGGATGCAATCCAGTACGTGCGCCGACTGGCCGAGGCAAAGGCGCGGGTCATTGCGTTGCAGCACCCCGACGCCATCGTCATCGGCTCGGATCAATGCGCCCTGCGCGACGGCCAGATCCTCGGCAAACCCGGTAATCATGACAATGCCCTGGTGCAGTTGCGCAAGGCACAGGGAAAGCGCGTGGTGTTCCACACCGCGGTCTGTGTATTACAGCATTCAAGTGGCTTCCGCGCCGTCGAAGAGGTGCCATTCGAGGTGGAATTCCGCCAACTGAGCGACGCTCAACTGGAACATTACCTGCGCGTCGAGGAACCTTACCAGTGCGCGGGCAGCTTCAAGGCCGAGGGCTACGGTTCATGCCTTTTCAAACGCATGCGTGGTGACGACCCAAGCGCGCTGATCGGCCTGCCGCTATTCAAGCTGGTCGAGATGCTTGAAGCGGCAGGCATGGAAATCGTATAACCCTGCGACAGGCGGCAGCGGGTTAGTGAAGGCCCGGTGTAACAAAAAGGCTTTCGCTGATACTGTGCCCGACGCTGGCGCCTATGCGGTCAGCGATGCGCTCCAGCAAGCCCGAGTGGGGCGTAAAATCGACAATATCCTCGGCACCGAGTTCGCGTGCAACACTGCTGGTACTGCCATAAGCATCGACCAGGCCAAGATTCATGGCCGTTTCCCCACTCCATATCAGGCCACTGAAAATACCTTCCGATTCCTGCAGGCGCTCACCGCGTCCATCACGCACGGCCTTGATGAAATGTTGGTGAACTTCATTCAGCATGGTCTGCAGGTGGGCTTTTTGCTCCGCCTGTTCAGGTAGAAATGGATCGAACAGGCCCTTGTTTTTTCCAGCCGTCAGCAACCGCCTTTCGACACCGATTTTTTCCATCAGGTCGACAAAGCCGAAGGCATCCATGCGCACCCCGATGGAACCGACAAGACTGGAAGGATTGACGTAGATGCGGTCGGCAGCGGCAGCGACAAAATACCCCCCGGAAGCCGCGATATCGACAACTACCGCGTACAGTGGTATCGAATCGTGTTTTTGCTTGAGGCGAACTATTTCATCGTAGATGTAGGCCGCCTGGACCGGTGAACCGCCGGGTGAGTTGATTTCGAGGACGATCGCTGCCGTGTCCTCATGCTCGAAAGCAGCTTGCAGCCCGGCAATAACAGTTGCCGCACCACCCTCTTCATCGCTGGCGATGACACCGGACAACTTGACCACGGCGGTATGCATCTCTCCGTCCGGTTCACCGCCGACGGTCAAACTACCCTCGCTTTTGACAAACAGCATGGTGGTTGTGACGGTCAGGTAAACAAAGAAAAAGATAACGAAACCGATGCGCCAGCGCCTGGCCCGGGTCTGCTCGCGCAAGGCGGCGAATACCAGTCGATCGACCACGCTCTGGTTCGGTGAATTACTTCCGGCCGCGGAGTGATCGTCGTTACTTTGCATATCAGTCATCATGTGTCCTGTATCGAAGTGTGTCCTGTACCAAAAAATCCCGTCTGCCGGGTTCGCTAACTGTCATTGCTTCCGGTTCCATCCATCAAACTGTCGAATTGCGCCGGTAGCGGCGCGTTTATAACAACCAGGGGAGTATAGTCACTTTGCGGCAATTCGAGGCTGGCCGCGTGCAGCATCAGGCGTTTTATTTTTCGCTGGCGCATGGTCCGGTTGAAATCGGCATCGCCATACTTGTCGTCCCCGGCGATCTCGTGTCCCTCGGCCTGGCAATGAACCCGGATTTGATGCGTCCGTCCGCTGATAAGTTCCACGCGAATAATGCTGAACCGGCTTCCTGCCTGCAGCAATTCCACCCGGCTATGCGCCGGCTTGCCCGCTGAATCGACGCGCATACGTCGCTCGCCATTGGGTAGATTTGTCTTTTGCAGAGCATGCTTGATATCGGTTAACTCGCGCGGCCAACTGCCCTTGACCACGGCATAGTAGTATTTGCGCAGGCTTCTATTCTGCAGCATTGCCTGCAGCGCCAGTAACGATTGCCGGTGCCGGGCGAACAGCAGGCAGCCACTGGTATCGCGATCGAGTCGATGTACCAGCTCGATGTCCTCGTCAGCACGCAGTAACCGCATCGCGTCGATGACGCCATAATCGATACCGGAACCCGAATGCACGGCAAGCCCGGCCGGTTTATTGAGTATCAGGATATGCTCATTCTCGTAAATGATCGCCTCGCTGAGCTCAGCCAGCAGGCGTTTGGACGGCTGCAGGCTGTCACGCTTTGCGGAGTCGATGTGTAACGGTGGGATTCTGACCTGGTCCCCTACTTGCAGCTTGTAATCCGGTTTGCAACGTTTTTTGTTGACGCGTACCTCGCCCTTCCTGATGATGCGGTAGATACGAGTGCGCGGAACGCTGCCGAATTGCTTGAACAGGAAATTGTCGAGCCGCTGATTTAGCTGAGCAGCCGATATTTCGATCATGCTGACCGCGGATTTCTGGGGCTTATTTAAATTCAATGTATGGCTGTGGGAAAAAACTGTGATATATTCGACGCCGTAGCATTGTACTGCCTCATTCAGGCAAAACACTACCAAAACAGTTTTTTAAACAGGAAGCACACCGTCAACGCGGCTGTTTCCCTGATGAATTAGTCCAGGCAGGCGGTGTATTGCGCCTGAGTAACGGACTTCAAGTAACACACAGGCCCATGTACTGCCTCATACACAGTTTTGTTCTGATTAACAAATTACTTCTCGCATGCGAATCACGGGGATTCGTCAACTCTGGGTTAATGCCCGGGCTTGAACCGCAGGAAGGCGTTGTCATTGAGCAAGCGAACCGCAGTTCTCGGCCGTTCAAGCAGGACAACTATCCTAATGAAACGTATTTTAATCAATGCTACTCAAAGCGAAGAGCTCCGAGTGGCGATGGTCAACGGCCAGAAGCTTTACGATCTGGACATCGAAGTCCCGGCCCGGGAACAGAAAAAATCGAATATCTACAAGGCTAAAATCACCCGTGTAGAACCCAGCCTCGAAGCTGCCTTTGTCAACTATGGCGCCGACCGTCATGGTTTCCTTCCTTTCAAGGAAATTGCCAAGCAATATTATGGCGACGCTCCGCGTGACAGTGGTGGCAAGCCGATTCTCAAAGATGCGCTCAAGGTCGATCAGGAAATCATCGTCCAGGTCGAAAAAGAAGAGCGTGGCAACAAGGGTGCGGCACTCACCAGTTTTATCAGCCTGGCGGGACGATTCCTGGTTGCGATGCCGCAAAACCCGCGCGCCGGTGGCGTATCACGCCGCATAGAGGGTGATGATCGTGACGAGCTCAAGCAGGTGTTGTCTGAACTGACCATGCCCGAAGGCATGGGCGTCATCGTGCGTACCGCCGGTGTTGGCCGCTCAGCCGAGGAAATGCAATGGGATCTGGATTACCTGTCCCAGGTCTGGAGCGCGATCGAAAAGGCCGCAGGTGAAAACAAGGCGCCGTTCCTGATTTACCAGGAATCCGATATCGTGATACGCGCGTTGCGCGATCATTACCGCAACGACATCGGCGAGATTTTGATCGATTCCGAGGAGGCCTTCAAGCAGGCCCAGGATTTCATGACGATGGTCATGCCCGGGTCGCTCAGCAAGTTGAAGCTGTTTGAAGACAAGATGCCATTGTTCAATCGCTTTCAGATTGAAAATCAGATCGAATCCGCATTCTCACGCGAAGTCAGCCTGCCGTCTGGTGGTGCTATCGTCATCGATCACACCGAGGCATTGACCTCTATCGATGTGAATTCTGCACGTGCAACGCGCGGTAGCGACATCGAGGAAACAGCGAAAAACACCAATCTCGAAGCGGCCGAAGAAATTGCGCGGCAGCTCAGAATTCGCGATCTGGGTGGATTGATCGTTATCGACTTCATCGACATGATGCAGAACAAGAACCAGCGCGACGTCGAAACTCGCTTACGCAACTCGGTATACGACGACCGCGCGCGCGTGCAGATCGGGCGTATTTCGCGCTTCGGCCTGCTGGAGATGTCACGCCAACGCTTGCGGCCTTCCCTGGAAGAGTCCAGCCAGATCGTCTGCCCGCGCTGTAGCGGACAGGGCACGATCCGCGATGTCGAATCGCTGTCATTGGCAGTTATGCGCCTGCTCGAAGATGAATCGTTGAAGGATAACACCGGCAAGATACTGGCTAAAATTCCCGTCGAATGCGCCACTTACCTGCTCAATGAAAAACGCGACAAAATCGACGACATCGAGCAGCGCCGCGGCGTTCACATCGTCGTGATACCGGATCCCCGGCTGGAGACGCCTCACTATGTGATCGAACGCGTCAAGGATACCGACACTCACCGGCATGAGTCGAATTACAAGAAATCTTACGAACTGATTACCGAGGAAGAGCCGCTGGACTATCTCGAGATGGCAAGCGGCACCACGCCAACAATTGAAACTGCCGCGGTGCAGAGAATCGCACCGCCAACCCCGCGCCCGTCGGCACCGGTCCCTGAAGTGAAGCCGGAGCCCGCTGCGCCTGGTTTTTTCAGCAAGATCGTCAGCCTGTTCGTGGGTGGAGACGACAAGCCGGCCGCCGAAGCAGCGAAACCTGAAGAGGAATCGAGCGCGGAGAATCGACAGAATCGTAACGCTAATCGCGGCCGTCGTGGCAACCGCCGTGGCGGGCAAGGTCGGCAACGCAATAACGCGGGCGGCAATAACCAGGCCAGCAACAACGCCCAGGACAAAAGCGCCGACGCGCCTGACAAGGCGGCAGCCACCGAGAATACTGAAGCCACCGAGACGCCGCGCAACGGGCCCTCGCGGCCGGGTCGTTCGCGCGGTGGTCGCGGCGGCGGTCGCAATCGCCAACGCCAGGGCGAGAACAAGCCAGCACAGACCGAGCAGGCTGCAGCGGGCGGTGAAGGCGCCAGCGACACCACGGCGAAAGCATCCAGCAAACCCCAGCGTGAGCGCAAACCACGCCAGGATAACCAGCCGTCAGAGCAAAGTAGTTCTGACGTGGACGGCAATTCCCAGCCCCAGGCGGACGGTAATACCGCGAGTGACTCCACGGCGAAGGCATCCAGCAAACCCCGGCGTGAGCGCAGACCGCGCCAGGCCAGGCAGCCATCGCAGCAGGGCAATAATTCCGAGGCGGACGGTAATTCCCGGCCGCAGGACGGTCCCCAGGCGGACGGCAATTCGCGCGCGGAGACAAAACCCCAGCCAGATGGTAACTCACGACCGGACGGCAATCTTCAGGTGGATGGTAACTCTCGTGCGAATACCGGCGCGCAGGTTGATAGCAAGCCCGCGCAGGACAACAAGCCTCCGCAGGACAGCAAGCCTCCGCAGGACAGTAGACCTCCGCAGGAAAGTAGACCTCCACAAGAAAGTAGACCGGTGCAGGCTGATCCCAGCAGTGAATCGCGTGCCGCGAGCAAAGCAGCGGACAACGGTGCTGGAAGTTCGGACAAGGCTGCAGCGGGTGCACCTGCCGAGCAAAAGCCCGTGGCCGATTCGAGTGCCGGGCCGCGTGCTAATGATAGCGGCGGCAAACCTGCTAACCCCGTAGGCAATAGCGCGACGGACAAAGGCAAGGGCGATGTGCCCAAACCGGTCGCGGTCGCGGTCGCGCCGGCAGCCGCCGATTCAGCTACTGCCAAATCCGATATCTAGAAAGGTATTACCTCGATAGTCAAACGAGAACTGCCGTCCGCGCCGCACTGGCGGCGCGGACGGCAAAGCGGCAGTTATTGCTGCAGTTCCTTGAGAATTTCATCGGTGATGTTCACCGCCTCACTGGCGAAGGCAATGCTGGTGTCGGTAAAGATAAAGTCATAGCCATGTTTAGTGCCATAGGCCTGTATGACGTCCTTGAGAGCCTCTTGCACGACCTGTAACAATTCTCGTTGCTTGTTCTGTAGATCTTCCTTCAGAGACTGCTGTTCGAACTGGAAGCGACGCTTGTTCTGAATGATATTATCTTCCGCCTTTTTCCTTTGATCTGCGCTCATGATCGCGCTATCGGTCTGGTAGGTCTTCTCCATCTGTTGGATTTCCTGGGCAAGCTTGCGCAGGCTTTGTTCGCGCTCGCCGAATTGCTCCTTCAACTGGGAATTTGCCGAAATCGCCTGTGGCGACTGTTCCAGCAGCATCTTTGCATTGATAAAGGCTAACTTACCGTCGGCCTGCACGCTAATGCTGAACAGAGTGAGGAAGAGTAATGTGGTCAATTTCATAGTTGGAAATCCTTTATTGGTTAACGGCGGAATTTTGCTTATCAAGCCTTTGGTTTAAAACTTGCTGAATATTACTACTATCGTCGAAGAGATTGAGAATGCTGTCTTTATCGTAGACCTTTTGCAGGTCCGGCGACGAATTTTGCTCGTGAGCGACAGATGTGTCGGCTGCAATCGATTCAATCGGCGCGTCGCTGTCGGCAAACTCGACCGCCCGGATTACATTTGCACCGGGATCGTAACCTTTCACAGTGAACTGGATACCGTCGGCCGGTGGTTCGGTGGTGAAATGAATATTGCCCTTGCTGTCATTCCAACGGTAGACAATGTCCTGGCGGCGGTGGCCGTCAATGTCGGGAAGTATTTGCTTACCACTGGGCATGCCGGGCATCTTGAAATCGGGCAGACTGAAACTGGAGAAACTCATCAAGGTCTTGCCCTGCTCATCCTTCAACAGGGTGAAGGGCAATAGCAGCCCCAATACCACTGCCGCCAGTATTAATTTCATGAACAATTTCATACGGCATTCCAAATCCCAACAGTTCATGCACAGTATAGCGACTCAACACCGAATTTCAGTCAGGCCATGCAGGTAGGGCTGCAGGACATCGGGAATCCGAATGCTGCCATCGGCCTGCTGATAGTTTTCCATGACCGCAATCAGGGTTCTGCCGACCGCGAGTCCCGAGCCATTGAGCGTGTGTACCAGCTCCGGCTTGCCCGATTCGGGATTCCGCCAGCGAGCCTGCATGCGTCGCGCCTGGAAATCGTTCATGTTGCTACAGGATGAAATCTCGCGATAGGTGTTTTGACCGGGTAGCCAGACTTCGAGGTCGTAGGTCTTGGTCGCCGAGAAACCCAGGTCGCCGCCGCACAGCACAACCTTGCGATAGGCGAGCCCGAGAAGTTGCAAAATAGCCTCGGCATGACCGGTCAGGGCTTCCAGTGCCGCCATTGAATCCTGTGGTTTGGAAATCTGCACCAGCTCGACTTTTTCAAACTGATGCTGGCGTATCATCCCGCGCGTATCGCGACCGTAAGAACCAGCCTCGGAGCGGAAACAGGGCGTATGCGCAACGTATTTCAGCGGCAGTCGATCGGCCTCCACTATCGTATCGGCGACGAAATTGGTGATCGGTACCTCGGCGGTCGGAATCAGGTACAGGTCGTGAGTTTCCGACTTGAGGTGAAACAGGTCCTGCTCAAACTTGGGTAACTGCCCGGTGCCGAACAAGGTCGCCGCATTGACCAGGTAAGGTGCATAGGCCTCGGTATAGCCATGTTGCCGGCTATGCTGATCGATCATGAATTGAATCAGGGCCCGATGCATCGACACCAGTGGCCCTGTCATGGTCACGAACCTGGAGCCGGAAAGTTTTGCCGCGCGCTCGAAATCCATGCCACCGAGCGCCTCGCCGAGATCGATGTGATCAAGCGGCGCGAAGTCGAATTGCGGCTTCTCGCCCCATTCCAGGACCACGATGTTATCGTCCTCGCTGTTTCCCGCGGGAACCGAATCGTGCGGAATATTGGGAACCCCCTGCAGCAACTCGTCGAGTTTTGCCTGCAACGCATCGAGTTCGGCTTCGGCCGACTTGAGCTGGCTGCCGAGGCTTGCCATTTCATCAAGCAAGGGTTGAATGTCTTCTCCCCTGCCCTTGGCTTCGCCGATCGCGCGCGAGCGACTGTTGCGCTCGCCTTGCAGGTTCTGCGTCGATACCTGCAGGCTCTTGCGCTCTTCCTCGAGCTTGCGGAACTCGCCTGTGTCGAACTCGAAGTTCTTGATTTTCAGCTTTTCGACCACTTTATCGAGGTCGCTACGTAACAGTTTGGGATCTAGCATAATTAAATCAGTTGTTTCGCTGCCAGCAGGCCGGCCCAGGCGCCGAGAATACACAACAGTACGCTCAGCAGGATATAGAGAATTGCCTTCATCACGGCCTCGTTACTGCCGAGTTGCAAGACATCGAGTGCAAAGGTCGAAAAAGTCGTGAACGAGCCCAGAAATCCGGCCAGCAGCCCGATCCTGATCTCTTCACTGACGTGGAATCGGTGAATCAGCAGCACCGACAGAAACCCCATGGCCAACGACCCCAGCAGGTTCACCGCCAGCGTGCCAAAGGGGAATCCCACACCCAACCACTGGTAGGTCGACGTAGACACCCAGTAGCGCGAAACCGCGCCCAGAGAACCACCCACTGCTATAGCAACGTAGATAGACATACCAGCATTGAATAAAATGCGATATTGTAACAGTCGCGCAGAAAGATGCACCCGCATCCACGCTAAATAACCAGCCAGGCCGCACTTATTTATCCCTTGTCAACGTCAAACATCATCAAGCAGGCAGGTCTCGAACTCGGCTTTCAGCAAGTCGCGATTACCGATGCCCGTCTGGACACGGAACACGCGCATTACGAGGAATGGATTGCACGTAATTATCATGGCGAAATGGGCTACATGGCGCGCAACGTCGACAAACGCCTGCATCCCCCGGCACTGGTGCCCGATACCCTGTCGGTAATTTGCGTAAGCCTCGACTATCTACCGACAGAACAACAGGACCCGATGGATTTGCTCGACCACGCCAATCTTGCCTACCTGTCGCGCTATGCGCTGGGCCGCGACTATCACAAGTTGATACGCAAGCGTCTGCAGAAGTTCGCCGAGCGCATAGGTGAAGTCTGTGGCGACATGGGTTACCGGGTATTTACCGACAGCGCACCGGTACTGGAAAAGGCGCTTGCGGTGAAAGCGGGTATCGGCTGGCAGGGCAAACACAGCAATATCCTGCATCGCGAACACGGTTCCTGGTTTTTTCTCGGGGAGATTTTTACCGACATGCAACTCGCGGTGGATGCCCCGCTGGCAAATCACTGCGGGCGCTGTCGCAGTTGTATCGACATCTGCCCTACCGCGGCCATCGTCGAGCCCTACGTGGTCGATGCCCGGCGTTGCATTTCCTATCTGACCATCGAGCATCGTTCAGAAATTCCGCTCGAATTTCGTGCCGCCATCGGCAACCGGATTTACGGCTGTGACGATTGCCAGCTGGTGTGTCCCTGGAATCGCTTTGCGAAATACACCCGTGAGCCTGATTTCCAGCCACGCCATGGTCTCGATCACATTTCGCTGTTGCAGTGCTATCGTTGGTCGGAGGAAGAATTTCTGCTCAGGATGGAAGGTTCGGCAATTCGTCGTATCGGCTACCAGTGCTGGTTGCGTAATATCGTCATCGCGCTTGGAAATGCCGCTTATGACCCACATATAATAGCGACGCTGCAACAGGATTACTCCGGACACAGCGGTTTTATCCAGCATCATGTCGACTGGGCCATTCAACAACAGGGCCAAAATAAATGAGCCAGAAAACGAGCCAGAACAAATGAAGCAGTGGCAGGAATTCGCAGCAAAACAAAGCACCGCGCAGGCGACGGATAACTTTATCTGTGCCGCCGACGAATGGGGACTGATCCTGGTCAACGGCGCGGATGCGACCGATTTTTTGCAAAACCAGCTCAGCAACGATATCCATTTAATCGATGAGAACCACTACCAGCTGAGCTCTTACTCGACTCCCAAGGGTCGTCTGGTCGGCATATTCCGCATTATCCGCATCAGCAACGGTTATATCCTGGTGACCGCGCGCTCGATGGTCCTGCCCTTGCTCGAACGACTCTACCGCTACATCGTGCAGGCCCAGGTCACCGTGGCCGACGCCAGCGACTATTTTGCCCGTATCGCCCTGCAAACCGACGCTGCGGCCGTGATCCAACATCCCTTGTTGCCGGACAGCGCGGGCAGCGTGTGGCAAAACGATTCGGTGATATCCCTGCAACTGGAACCGCTCGCGGGCCAGCGCCGCTTTCTGCTGCTGTGCCTCGCGGCGGACGAGGCCATCGATTTGTGGAACGAATTTGCCAGGCAGCTGCAGGTCGCCGGGTTCGACGCGCTGCGCCTGTCTGAAATCAAGGCTGGAATTCCAGTGATCTACCCCGAGACCAGCGAGGATTTCGTGTTACAAATGGCTAACCTCGGTGTACTCGACGGCGTCAGTTTCAAGAAAGGCTGTTACCCGGGCCAGGAAATCGTCGCCCGCATGCAATATCTCGGTAAGCTCAAGCGACGCATGTACCTGGCCCGCCTCGATACCGAGCAGCTACCGCAACCCGGTGACGCGCTGGTTGTCGAGGGTAAAACCGAAATCGATGGCAGCGGTATCGTGGTCGATGCACAATTCGATCAGCACGGGGTCTGCTACTGTCTGTACATCGCGCAAATTGCCAAAGCCGATGCGGGTAAGCTGCGTTTGCTGAGCCAACCCGCTGTCGGCCCGCACAACCTGGATCTGCCCTACCCGATCAACCCCTCGATCTGATCCAGCATCGCGTCGGCATCGGTATAGTTCAGGCCGATGTGCGCCAGGTTGTCGCCGCTAACCACGGCAAGACTGGGAAAACTATCGATGCCGAGCTCGCGCGAGGTTCGAATTTCCGCCAATAATTTCTGCTGCGTGGTGTCGTCGACCAGATCGCTGGCAAAGCGTTCGGCGTCGAGACCGATGTCTTCGGCCAGCGCGATCAGCGTTTCATTATCCGAGGGGTTCCTGGCCTCGATGAAATAGGCGCGCTGAATCCGGGTGGTCATGGGCTGGTCGAAAGCCGCGCCCTGCAGGCGCGCTGCGATGACCGCTCGATTGGAGGGATAAGTCGAACGCCGCGGAGCACAGTCTGTCCAGAAATCGAAGTTGAACTCGGTGCCCGGAATGACCTGCTGAATCCGGCTCCAGGTCTGCTGCAAACTACGGCGCATCGAATCGGGCATTGGCGCAGCAGAATCGGGCGCCAGACCGCCGAGCAGGCGTCGAATAAGAATTCGCCCCGCCAGCGCGGAGAACAGGCGCGCGCGCGTCGGCTCGAATCCCCAGCACCAGCTGCACATCGGATCGTGCACATAATATAGTGTTGTTTGCATGGCGTTACCTTTCTCGACCCATGAGTTCCTGCATGATGGAAGCACAGCTGGCGATGCGATCGATGCGGCCGACACTTTTACCCGCCTGCCAGTAATCCTTGTCCCCCGTCTCATCCAGCGATGAACGCTTTAACTGCCAGATCGATTTCAAGCCATAAAACATCCGCATCCAGTGCTTGGTAATCTTACCCCCCAGCATCCAGCGCGAGAACCCGCTCATGCGCGTGCCGCTGCGCTGAATAAAATCGGTATTGATCACCGCAACCGGGATCCCGGTCACCCGCTCGGACAATACGATATCGTCCTCGGTGGCATCGACAATCGCCTGTTTGTAAACGGCACTGGCACGACATTCGTCGCTGGCAATGAAACGCGTTCCCAGCTGGCAGGCGGCATATCCCTGGTCCAGCGCCTGCCACAGTTCAGCGCCGCTGCCGACACCACCGGCACAGACCAATGGCGCACCGAGTCCCTGTAATTCTTCGTAAAGCTGTTGCATCGAGCGCTGACCGGCGTGCCCGCCGGCTCGCCGATTGACGCATATCAGCCCGTCGGCACCGTTATCGAGGCCGATCTGCGCCCACTTCAATTCGGTGACATCGTGGTACACCAGGCCACCGGCGGCATGCACGCGCGCGGCCACCCAGTCTGGCTTGCCCAGCGAGGTAACGAAGAATCGTATGCCCTCCTCGAGCGCGATATCGATCCATTCAACCATGCGTTGCTGATACTTCTTCGACGATTTCTCGATCAATGCATTCATGCCGATCGGTCGATCGGTCAGTGTGCGCATCAGGCGTATGCCCGCGCGATACTCGTGACCGTGCACATAGGTGAGCGATATGGGCTGCATGATACCGATACCGCCTGCCGCCGACACCGCCGCGGTCAACTCGGGATTGCTACAGGGATACATGGCGCCACCGATGACCGGGTAGCGTATGCCCAGTTGCTCGCAAAAAGCCCTGGCGGCCTGCGGTAACTCGCGTTGCATCAGGTCTTGTAGCCAATCAACCAGGTGGCTCGCACACGGGTGACGGTGTCACCGCTCTGGTCCCGCAGGCAGGCCTCGACTTCACAGGAGGTATTGTCGAGCAAGGGTTGCGGCAATTCGAATTCAGCGCTCGCGACGAGTTTGCCGCGGGCTTTCTTCAGGTAGTCGGCCTGGATATTGAGCAAGATACCACGCATGTTTCCCGATATCGTCGACAGTACGGCAAGACCTGTTGCGAGCTCGCCAAGATTGATCAATGCGATGGCGTGCACCGAGCGCAGATGATTGCGCACTCGGCGTCGGTCCCGGATACTGACCCGTGCATAACCCGGGTGAATTTCCTCGACGCGTGCGCCCACGCTACCGCTATAGGGTGCAAGCCAGCCGAGCGCGAGGCTGAACAACAGGCGCCCGGCCGGCAGCGGGGCCAGGCGCGACCACCACGTCAGAACCATGCCCGGATCATGGCTACTAGCGGGGCTATCACTCTGGCTGCTGTTGATCTGCGTCATCGAAATGTCAGGCTTGCTTGTGCGGTGGGATATTATGCGCTATTAATGGATTCATGGAAAATCAAGACCGAGAAAAATTGGTAGCTGCCTTCGAACACATGGTCGAAAATGTGAACGAATCGATACACCAGGCCGAGGAGGCGCTCGCGCCGACCGTTGATGAGATGGTACACAATGCCCAGCAACTGGCACGCGAGATTTACAACCTCACTCAGGAAGAGGCGGAGAGCCTTGGGGCGACGCTGAGACGTGACATGCAAAAAGCGAACCAGGTACTCAACCAGCAAAGCAAGGAATTGCGCGACTGGTTAAGTTTCGACCTCGCACTGGTGGAAGATCGCTTTATCGAAATGATCGCACAGGCCGCGGACAAGTCCTGGCTTGATTTTCGCGCTTTTGGCAATGAGGATCATCAGGCCAGCCTCTATCGCAGTGGCGAAGTCTGCAATGCCGGCAGTTTCAGTTGCACGCATTGTGACGAGGTTCTGCGCCTGACGAGCACCGCGCAGATTCCACCTTGTGCCGCCTGCGGCGGCAAAGAGTTCTACCGCATCTCAAACTAACTCGGTCTTGATCTTTTTCACCACTACAGTGCTA
>JAJDOF010000164.1 GCA_022340305.1 Gammaproteobacteria bacterium | reverse complement strand
CGCCAGTCGCGATCGACGACAGAATGATCGAGCGATGCGAAATCGACTTGTCGCCGGGGACACGAATATTGCCACTGATACGCTCACCGGGGCTGCAGATAAAAGTCGTCATCAACAATTGCCGATCAGTGAATCGCGTTCCGCCTTGGCGCGACCGAAAAGGGCCAACAAGCCGTCTGCGTCGCCCGCCCTGATGGCAGCCGCCACGCGATCCAGTTCGCCCTGGTATTGTTCGATCAGTTCAACCACGGCATCGCCATTGGCGATGCAGACGTCACGCCACATCACCGGGTCGCTGGAAGCGATGCGAGTAAAGTCGCGAAAACCGCCAGCGGCATAGCGGAATATTTCTTCGTGCTCGTTGAGGTTCGACAGGTAGTGCACCAGCGCATAGGCCAGCATGTGCGGCAGGTGCGAGGTTGCCGCGAGTACCTTGTCGTGATGCTCGATCTCGAGGTATTCGATATCGGCACCGCATTCGCGCCACATGGCATCGATGCGAGCGCTCGCCGTCACCTCGGTCTGCGGCAAGGGGGTGAGAATCACTCGTCGTCCCTGGTAGAGGGTTGCGAATCCTGCCTCGACGCCGCTCTTTTCGTTACCGGCGATCGGGTGGCCGGGCACAAAGCGCTTGATCGCGTCGCCAAGTTCCGCCATCGCGGCGCGCACCACCGAACCCTTGGAGCTACCGACGTCGGTAATGATGGCCTCGCTGGACGCGGCGCCGGCGATTTCGGCAAACACCTGTTGCATCGCCCCCAGCGGCACCGCCACGACGATCACATCGGCGTCCTTGACGGCGGCTGCAATCGAGGACTCGAAGCGATCGAGAACACCGAGCTCCACGCCCTTCACGAGATTGTCGCGATTACGGCCATAACCGACGACCTCACCGACGGCGCCTACCTGCTTGAGTGCCAGCGACAGCGAACTGCCGATCAGGCCGACGCCAATGATGCAAAGTCTATCGATCATCCAGGCGCATCCAGGGCGTTAAATAGCCGTTCGATCTGCGCGCTTGTGCCGACACTGATACGCAGGAATTGGGCAAGGCCATAATTCGCTAACGGCCTGACGATGACACCACGTTGCAGCAGGCCCTGGTAGATAGCGGCGCTGCGTTCATTGAACTGCACCGTCAGGAAATTGCCTGCCGACGGCAGGTAACTGAATCCACGTTCGTCGAATCCGCGCCGCAGTTGCTGCAAGCCCTGCTGGTTAACCCGTTGGCTCTGCTCGACGAAAGCATCATCGTCCAGTGCGGCCCTGGCCGCCGCCAATGCGATTGCATTGCCATTGAAGGGCTGGCGCACCCGATTGAACAGGTCGCACAGTTGTGGACTCGAGATCGCGTAACCGATACGCAGGCCTGCAAGGCCATAGATTTTGGAGAATGTACGGGTGACGATCAGGTTGGGATAGCGCGCAAGCCAATGCAGGGCATTCGGGAACTGCGCCAGGTCGACGTACTCGAAATAGGCCTCGTCAATGACCACGGCAATGTGTTCGGGTAGCGCATCGAGGAATGCCTGCAATTCGTCCTGCAGCAGCCAGTTCCCGGTTGGATTGTTGGGGTTGGCGATAAACACCAGGCGCGTTTTTTCATTGACCAGCGCCAGCATCGCCTGCAGATCGTGACCAAAGGGTTGATTGCTGTCGGTACCCAGCGCGGGGGCGACGCGGGCGCGCGCGCCGCAGGCCTGGGTGACCATCGCATACACCATGAAGGCATACTGCGAATAGATCGCCTCGGCATTGCCATCGAGAAAGCTGCGCGCCACCAGGTCAAGGACATCGTTGGAACCGTTGCCGATGGTAATCTGATCTACTGCAACGCCGAGTTTTTGCGCGAGCCGCTGCTTGAGATAATACGCATTCGCGTCCGGGTAAAGCTCGACATGGGCGACGGCGCGGGCCAGTTCCTCGCGTGCCCGCGGCGAGCAGCCCAGCGGATTCTCGTTGGAGGCCAGCTTGATGGCGTTGGCAATACCCAGCTCACGCTCGAGCTCTTCGACCGGTTTGCCGGGAGAATAAGGGTGCAACTGCCTGATTTGCACCAGTGCGGAATCGATTACAGACATCACAGCAAGGCTTTCGGATAGGAACCCAGTATCTTAAACAAGGCGGCCTGCCGTTTCAGCTCATTTAACGCATCGATGACATTCGCGTCTTCCTGGTGACCGTCGATATCGATAAAGAACACATAGGCCCACTTGTGCCCCTGGGCCGGGCGCGATTCGATCTTGTTCATGCTGATGCCGTGATCGGCGAGAGGTTGCAGCAGGCCCAACAGGGCGCCGGGTACGTTCTTGGTCGAAATCAGCAGCGACGTTTTGTCGTTACCGCTCGGCCCCACATCCTGCTTGCCGATAATGACGAAGCGAGTGGTGTTGTCGGGCATGTCCTCGATGTTTTCATAGCAGACCTTCAAAGCGAATATTTCCACCGCGGGCAAGCCGCAGATGGCGGCGGCATCCTCCTCGATGGCGGCAAGCCGAGCCGCCTCGGCATTGCTGCTGACCGGAATACGCTCGATACCGGGCAGGTTCTGATCGAGCCAACGACGGCATTGCGCAAAGGATTGCTGGTGGGAATAAAGGTATTTTATGCGCGCGACATCCTGCAGCTTTGATGCCAGGTGATGATGTATCGGGATCTCGACCTCGCCGCAAACCCTCAGGCTCGAATCGATAAACATGTCGAGGGTGTGACTGATGACGCCCTCGGTCGAATTCTCCACCGGCACCAGCCCGTAACTGGCGTGCCCGGATTCGACCGAGGCGAAAACGTCGGGGATGCTGCTCATCGGCACGGTCGATACTGAATGACCAAAATGTTTCAACGCGGCACTCTGGGTAAAAGTACCTTCCGGTCCGAGGTAAGCGATCTTCAGGGGTTGCTCGAGCGCGAGGCAGGCCGACATGACTTCGCGAATCAAGCGCCCCACTTCCTGGTCGCTAAGCGGACCCTGGTTCAGCGACTTGAGTCGCTTGATGACCTGCGCTTCACGATCGGGACGAAAAAAATCGATGGCCTCGTCAGGCTTGTCACTCAATTCACGCTTGACCGTTGCCACGTCAACCGCACAGCGCGCACGCTGGTTGAACAGGTCGAGCAACTGCTCATCGATTGCGTCGATGCGCCGGCGCAGTTTTTCGATGCCGTCGTCACTCATTGTCGCTAGCCATCGTCGCCTGCGCCGTCACCCTCGGATTCGTCTTCGTCACTGGCGGCAACCGGCTCGATCTGCACCAGCTGTTCACCTTTACCGAGTCGAATCAGGGTGACGCCCTGGGTGTTACGGCCCAGTATGGAAATGTCGTGCGCCGGCGTGCGCACCAACGTGCCGCCATTGCTGATCAGCATGATTTCCTGGTCGTCCGTGGTCTTGATCGCGCCAACCACGTGGCCGTTGCGGGCCGAAGTTTTGATCGAAATCACACCCTGGCCACCCCTGCCCTGTACCGAGAAATCCTCGATCAGGGTACGTTTGCCGTAACCGTTGGCCGTCGCAAACAGAATTTCGCCTGCGTTTGAATCGATGGCAATCAGCGAAATGACTTCATCGCCCGGCTTGATCTTGATACCCCGAACACCGGCGGCCGTGCGCCCCATGGCGCGCACGTCATTTTCATCGATGCGAATACCCTTACCGAGACTGGTAAACAGCAACAGTTCGGAATGCCCCGCGGTCAACTGCACACCGATCAGGCTGTCATCGTCGCGCAGGTCGAGCGCGATGATGCCGTTGGTTCGCGGCCGTGAGAAGCTGGACAAGGGAGTGCGCTTGACCTTGCCGCTGGCGGTGGCGAAGAAGATAAACTGGTCATCCGGGTATTCGCGCACCGGCAGTATCGCGGTGATGCGTTCATTCTCTTCCAGCGGTAACAGGTTGACCATGGGCCGGCCGCGGGCGGTGCGGCTGCCGATGGGTAACTGAAACACCTTTTGCCAATAGACTTTACCGCGGGTCGAAAAACACAGCAGGGTATCGTGCGTCGAGGCGGCAAACATCTGTTCGACAAAGTCTTCGTCCTTGACCCGGGTAGCGGCTTTACCGCGACCGCCACGGCGTTGTGCCGAGTAGGATTCCAGCGGTTGCGCCTTGGCGTAACCGAGGTGCGAGATGGTCACCACGACATCCTCTTCGCTGATCAGGTCCTCGACCGTCAGATCCGAGTGATCGATGATGATCTCGGTGCGGCGCGGATCGGAAAATTCCTCGCGGATTTCTTCCAGTTCGCGGCGGATTTCCTGGCGCAGACGTTCGTCGCGATTGAGAATATCGAGGAAATCCTCAATTTTATCGAGGATGTCGCGATATTCAGAAATAATCTTGTCCTGCTCGAGACCCGTCAGCTTGTGCAGGCGCAGATCGAGAATCGCCTGGGCCTGCCGTTCGGTGAGATGGTATTTGCCATCGACCAATCCGAAATGCTCGCCAAGTCCCTCGGGTTTCGATGATTCGGCGCCGGCACGCTCCAGCATTTCCATCACCACTCCTGGCTGCCAGGGGCTTTCCAGCAACGCCGCCTTGGCGACCGCCGGGCTTGACGAGCGCTTGATCATCGCGATGATTTCATCGATGTTGGACAGTGCCACGGCCAGCCCTTCGAGCAGATGCGCGCGATCGCGCGCCTTGCGCAAATCGAATACCGTGCGCCGCGTGACCACTTCGCGCCGGTGGACGATGAAGGCATCGAGAATCTGCTTGATGTTGAGCAGGCGCGGCTGACCGTTGACCAGCGCAACCATGTTGATGCCGAACACGTTCTGCATCTGGGTTTGCTTGTAGAGATTATTCAGGATGACATCGGCGATTTCGCCGCGACGCAGTTCGATCACCATGCGCATGCCGTCCTTGTCGGATTCGTCGCGCAGTCCGGTAATGCCTTCAAGTCGTTTTTCCTTGACCAGTTCGGCAATTTTTTCGAGCAGGCGCGCCTTGTTGACCTGGTATGGCAGCTCGGTGACGATAATGCTCTGGCGCCCCGACTTGTCTTCTTCGTAATGCGACCTGGCGCGCAGGTAGATCTTGCCCTTGCCGCTGCGGTAGGCATCGCGAATACCGCGCGCGCCGTTGATGAAGCCCGCCGTGGGGAAGTCGGGCCCGGGAATGATTTGCATCAAACGCTCGACATCGGCATCGGGTTCATCGATGAGCAGGATGCAGGCGTTGACGATTTCGTTCAGGTTATGCGGTGGAATATTGGTTGCCATGCCCACCGCTATACCGGACGAACCGTTGATCAGCAGGTTGGGAACCCGGGTTGGCAATACCACCGGTTCGTGTTCGGATTCATCGTAATTGGGCAGAAAGTCGACGGTCTCCTTATCGAGATCGGCCAGTAATTCATGCGCAATCTTCGACATGCGTACTTCGGTGTAACGCATCGCCGCCGGTGAATCACCGTCTACCGAGCCGAAGTTACCCTGGCCATCAACCAGCATGTGGCGCATGGCAAAGGGTTGCGCCATGCGCACGATGGTGTCGTATACTGCGGTATCGCCGTGCGGGTGATATTTACCGATTACGTCGCCGACCACCCTGGCCGATTTCTTGTAGGCCTTGTTGTAATCGTTGCCGAGCACGCTCATCGCGTACAATACTCGCCGATGCACAGGCTTGAGGCCATCGCGGACATCGGGCAAGGCGCGCCCGACGATTACGCTCATGGCGTATTCGAGATACGACTGACGCATCTCGTCTTCTAAATTGACGGTAAAAACTTCCTTGGCTATATCGGCCATAAAAATCGGTTCTCGATGCTAAGAAATGTCGCAGGAATGCATGAATTTGAAGCTGAGCGATTTTACCACAAACCTAAGGGTTTACACTACTGATAAGATCGCCTCGTCAGGGCCAAAATAGGCCGATTCGCGAGTTTTGGCGTTTAATCCGCAAAAAACACGGCGCGCATCTGCAACGATCCGCGATATTCGTTTTCAGGGCAGTGCAAATCTTGTAAGGTTCGGCTATGCAGCACCGCTACCAGATTCTCAAACCCGACTGGATTATCACCGTAAATGCAGATTTTGAAATCCTGCAGGATTGCGCCGTGGTCATCGAAGACAATCGAGTGCAAAGCCTGACCAGCACCGATGAAATCCAGCAATTGCCCTGTTTTGCCGATGCCGAGGTAATCGAGCTACCCGGTCGTGTCCTGCTGCCGGGGCTGGTTAACAGTCACACCCACGCGTCGATGAGCCTGTTGCGCGGCATTGCCGATGACCTGCCGCTCATGCAGTGGCTGGGTGAGCATATCTGGCCAGCCGAGGCGAAATGGGTCGACGCCACTTTTTGCGTGGATGGATTCCGCCTGGCCGCGGCCGAAATGATTCGTTCGGGAACCACCTGTATGAACGATATGTATTTTTTCGCCGATGAGGTGGCGCGCTGCGCGGAGCAGATCGGCATGCGCGTCGTGGTCGGGCTGATCGTGCTCGATTTTCCGAGTGTGTGGGCAAAAGATGCCGATGAGTACCTGCACAAAGCGCTCGCGGTGCACGATGAAGTGCGCGGTTTCCGACTGGTCGACAGCGCCTTTGCGCCGCATGCCCCCTATACCGTTGCCGATGGCCCGTTACGCCAGATTGCCATGTACAGCAACGAGCTCGATGTTCCGGTGCACATGCATTTGCACGAAACCGCCGGCGAAGTCGCCGAGGCTGAACAGAAAAACGGTCAGCGCCCCATCGAGCGCCTCGACCAGTTAAACCTGCTGAACTCCAACCTGATCGCGGTACACATGACCGAGCTCAATGAATTCGAAATCGAACGTATCGCCGAGGCCGGTGTCAACGTGGTGCATTGTCCCGAGTCCAACCTGAAACTGGCCAGCGGTATCTGCCCGCTCACGACATTACTCGACAATGGGATCAACGTTTGCCTGGGCACCGACGGTGCCGCCAGCAACGACGATCTCGATATGCTGGGTGAAATGCGCACCGCGGCGTTGCTGGCGAAAGGAATCAGCGGTGATGCCCGCGCCTGTAACTCGCGCCAGGTGATCGAAATGGCCACCATCAACGGGGCGCGTGCGCTCGGCATGGCCGATCGGATCGGTAGTATCGAAATCGGCAAGTGCGCCGACATGATCGCGATCGATATGCGTGAACTGAATACTCAACCGCTGTACGATCCGGTATCGTCGGTGATCTACGCCGTTTCCAGTCGACAGGTCTCGGATGTCTGGATCGACGGAGTCGCCCAACTCAGGGACGGTGAATTTTGTCACCTGGACGCCAGCCGTATCATTGCCAACGCCGCATCCTGGGCGCAGAAAATCAGAGGTTAAGCCATGCTGCATGACGCCAATGTGGATCCTGCGGAAATCGACAAGTTTCAGTCGATCGCCAGTCGTTGGTGGGATCGTGAAAGCGAGTTCAAGCCACTGCATGAAATCAATCCCCTGCGCGTGCGCTACATCGAGCGTCAGGCCGGGGGGCTCGCCGGCAAGCGTGTCGTCGATATCGGCTGTGGCGGCGGTATCCTCGCGGAAGCACTGGCCGAGCAGGGAGCGCAGGTCACCGGCATCGACATGGCCGAATTATCGCTCAAGGTGGCCCGCCTGCACCTGCATGAATCCGAGCTGAAAGTCGATTATCAATTGATCACCGCAGAAGCCTTTGCCGAACAACATGCCGCGCAATTCGATATTGTCACCTGCCTCGAAATGCTCGAACACGTCCCCGATCCCGCCGCGATAATCGACGCCGCGGCACGATTGCTGAAACCCGGGGGCTGCCTCGTCCTGTCGACGCTCAACCGCAACCCCAAATCGTTTGCGCTCGCCATCCTCGGCGCCGAGTATGTGCTCGGACTGATACCGCGCGGCACCCACCAGTACCGGCGCTTCATCAAGCCCTCCGAGATGGCGGCGCAGCTGCGCGCCAACGGCCTGGCGGTGCGCGATATCAGCGGCATCAGTTACAACCCGCTGACGCGCAACTACGCACTGGGTCGCGATATCGATGTCAATTACCTGGTGACGGCTGTCGTCGATGCCTGAAGCTGTCCTGTTTGATCTCGATGGTACCCTGATCGATACCGCTCCCGACATGGGCGGTGCACTGAATAACCTGTTGCGCGAGGAAAACCGCGAACCCCTGCCGCTCGCGACTATCCGTCCTTACGTGTCCCAGGGTGGACTGGTGCTGACGCGCCTCGGCTTCGGCAGCAC